>JAJZFF010000077.1 GCA_021805485.1 Pseudomonadota bacterium | reverse complement strand
ATGTCGCGTTCTACGGCACGCTGAAGGGGATGTTCCGCGCGGTCGACATCAAGACCGGCAAGATCCTCTACCAGTTCAAGACGCCGTCCGGCATCATCGGCAACCCGATCACCTACATGCATGACGGCAAGCAGTATGTCGCGGTGCTGAGCGGTGTGGGTGGCTGGGCCGCGATCGGCATGGCGGACAACCTGCACAAATCGTCGGCCGGCCTTGGTGCCGTGGGTCTGAACGCGACCCTGACCGACTATACGAACCTTGGCGGCACGCTGATGGTGTTCTCGCTGCCCTCGAAAGTGGCCAGCGCGAACTGAGTCGCGTCGTGACCATCCAGCCCGGGTTGCTCCCCTGCCCGGGCTGGAGCTTTTTTCTTCCAGTCCGCCTCCGGTGGACGCCCGGCGACTACAGGTACCGGCCCCCGCGGTCGGTCATGCTGACGGAGTGAAACCCATGAAATCGTCAATGACCCGCTGGATCATGTTCGCGGGCTGTGCCGCCTTCTTCGCCGCCGCGCCAAATGGCGTCGCAGCGGCCAGCACAACCGCTCAGCCCTCCAACAACAGCCACGTGCTGCGCGTGTGCGCCGATCCCAACTACCTGCCCTACTCGAACCGGGCGGGGCAGGGATTCGAGAACAAGATCGCCGAACTCGTCGCCAAGGCGATGGGCCGGAAGCTCGAATACACCTGGGCCAGTTACCGGATGCATGGCGGCTTCTCGAACTTCCTCGCTCTCAATCTCGATGCGCACAAATGCGATGTCGTCATGAACCTGCCGACGGGCGACAACGAGGAAATGGCGACCAAGCCGTATTATCGCTCTTCGTATGTGTTCGTGACCCGCAAGGGCAAGCATTTGCATATCCGCTCGATGCGATCGGTTTCGATGCACGCGATCAAGATCGGCTTCGAGGCCGGCACGACGCCCGAGACGGCGATCAAGATGCTTGGGCTGATGGAGAATGCCGTCGCCTTCCATGTCGCGAGCAATCCGAACGCCTCGCCGCGGCAGCTTCTGCAGGCGGTTCAGGATGGCAAGGTCGGTGTCATGGTGACCTGGGAACCGGCGATCGGCGCCTTCATGAAGGATTTCCCCGGCCTGCAGATGCGCCGGGTGCCTTCGGAGGAATATGCGCCCGGTCTGCCGCAGGTGAATTACACGTATTCGATGTCAATGGGCGTGCGGAAAGGTGACAAGGCACTGCAGGTGAATTACACGTATTCGATGTCAATGGGCGTGCGGAAAGGTGACAAGGCACTGCGTGCCGCGCTCGACAAGGTGATCGCGACCCACAAGAGCGAGATCGGCGCGACCCTTGCCAAGTTCAACGTGCGCCTGCTGCCCAACCCCAGGCACTTCAACTACTCGAACAACTAACAGTCCCAGTGACGAACCGTAGCACGAGAAAGAGTGAGGCATGACCAAGAGTTCGATTACTACCTTCATTGGCGCCACTGCGACCGGCGTTCTCGCGGCCGGGCTGCTCGGCGCCGTGGCTCTCGCCGCCAGCGGTTCCGGCTCGATGCCCAAGGGCGAGCAGATTGCCAAAGGCAGCGACTGCTTCTCCTGTCACGCCATAAACCAGAAGGTCGTCGGTCCGGCCTTCGATGCCGTTGCCAAGAAGTTCGCCGGCCAGTCCGGCGCTGAAGACACGCTGGTAAACGCGATCCGCAAGGGGCATGTCGGCACCTGGGGCAAGATCCCGATGCCGCCGCATCCGAAACTTTCGGATGCGCAGACCAAGGAAATCGTCTCCTGGATCCTGAGCCTCAAGAGCGCCAAGGCCGCCAGCGCACCGGCATCGAGCGGGAAGACCTACACCTATACGGTGAAGGGCAAGAAGGTGAAGGTCGATTTCCCGATCTTCCAGCCCGGCACCGACAAGGTCACCAAGGACGTCTTCCGCGGCTACGAGCTGTTCAATTCCTACTGCTTCCGCTGCCATGGCGAGGATGCCGTGGGCGGTTCCTACGCGCCCAACCTGCGCGCCTCGCTCAACAACGGCATGACCGAGGCCGGCTTCACCAATGTCGCGATGACGGGGCGCAAGGCGAAGGGCATGCCGAGCTGGGCCGGCTTCTTCACCCCGCACCAGATCCACGTGATCTACCAATACGTCAAGGCCCGCGCTGTCGGCGCCGTCGGCACCGGCACGCCGAAACAATGACGGGGCAGGGCGTCGCGCTGTTCCGCCACCAGACATAGTCACAAGGGAGTTCGAAACATGGCCATTGCACTGCACCCTTCCATCGACCACGGCGTCAAGCCGGGCTCGTCAACCTTCGCCGGCGGCACGCTGCGCTGCCACTGCCCGAGCCATCAGGTGGTGGTGCGCGTCGACTCGCAGACCGCCCATAACCACGCCTGCGGCTGCTCCAAATGCTGGAAGCCGGCGGGTGCGAAGTTCTCGATCGTCGCGGTGGTGCCGCGGGACAAGGTTCACGTCGTCGAGAATGGCAACAAGCTGCACATCGTCGATCACAACGCGGTCATCCAGCGCCATGCCTGCCGCGAATGCGGCGTGCACATGTTCGGCCGCATCGAGAACAAGGACCATCCTTTCTACGGGCTCGACTTCGTGCATACCGAGCTGTCGTCGGATCAGGGCTGGTCGGCGCCCGAATTCGCCGCCTTCGTCTCCTCGGTGATCGAGCAGGGCACGCCGCCCTCCGAGATGGGCGCCATCCGCGCCCGCTTGAAAGAACTCGGCCTTGAGCCGTATGACTGCCTTTCGCCGCCGCTGATGGATGCCATCGCGACCCATGTCGCGAAAGCCAACGGCAAGCTCGCGGCCTGACGCGTCAAGGAGGATAACAACGATGGATGTTCGCGCCGCGATTGCGTGGAAGGCCGGCGAAAAACTGGAGCTCGGCACGGTCAGGCTGGATGGGCCGAAGGCGGGCGAGGTGCTGGTGGAAGTCAAGGCCACCGGCATCTGCCACACGGATGAATACACGCTGTCGGGCGCGGACCCCGAAGGCCTCTTTCCGGCCATCCTCGGGCACGAGGGTGCTGGTATCGTGGTCGATGTCGGTCCCGGCGTGACCAGCGTGAAGAAGGGCGATCACGTGATTCCGCTCTACACGCCGGAATGCCGGCAGTGCAAATCCTGCCTCTCGCGCAAGACCAATCTCTGCACCGCGATCCGTGCGACCCAGGGCAAGGGCGTGATGCCGGACGGCACCTCGCGCTTCTCCTGCGACGGCGAGCCGGTGATGCACTACATGGGCTGCTCGACCTTCGCCAACTACACCGTGCTGCCGGAAATCGCGGTGGCGAAGGTGCGCGAGGACGCGCCCTTCGACAAGATCTGCTATATCGGCTGCGGGGTGACCACCGGCATCGGCGCGGTGATCAACACCGCCAAGGTGCAGCCGGGCGATAACGTGGTCGTCTTCGGTCTCGGCGGGATCGGCCTGAACGTGATCCAGGGGGCGCGCCTCGCCGGTGCGAACATGATCGTCGGCGTCGATCTCAACAACGGCCGCAAGCCGATGGCCGAGAAATTCGGCATGACGCATTTCGTCAACCCGGCCGAGATCGGCGAGGATCTCGTGCCCTATCTCGTCAACCTGACCGATGGCGGCGCCGATTACTCCTTCGAGTGCATCGGCAATGTGAAGGTGATGCGCCAGGCGCTGGAATGCTGCCATCGCGGCTGGGGCACCTCGATCATCATCGGGGTGGCCGGCGCGGGGCAGGAGATCTCGACGCGGCCGTTCCAGCTGGTGACCGGGCGCAACTGGCGCGGCACCGCCTTCGGCGGCGCGCGCGGCCGCACCGACGTGCCGAAGATCGTCGACTGGTACATGAACGGCAAGATCAACATCGACGACCTGATCACCCATGTGCTGCCCTTCGAGCAGATCAACGAAGGCTTCGAACTGATGCGCAAGGGCGAGAGTATCCGCAGCGTCGTCGTCTACTGATGTCGAGACGGCTCAGCCTGCTCGCCGTGTCCCTTCTCGGGGGCACGGCGTTCGCCACTCCGGCGTTCGGACAGAACGCGAAACCCCTGATCGTTCCCTCGCCGGGCGAGATCGCGATCCACAAGATCGTGGTCAGCGCGACCCGTACCCGGGAGGCGAGTTTCAACGTTCCGGTTTCGATATACAGTATCTCCGGAAGGCAGGTCAGTTTCGCCAACGCGGAAGAGAATCTCAGCGAGACGCTGAATCGCGTACCCGGCATCGACGTGCAGAACCGGCAGGACTATGCGCAGGGATTGCGCATCACCTCGCGCGGCTTCGGCGCGCAGACACCGTTTGGCGTGCGGAATATCCGCATCCTCGTCGACGGAATGCCACTG
>JAJZFF010000032.1 GCA_021805485.1 Pseudomonadota bacterium | reverse complement strand
TTCACCGAGGACGGGCTGATCATGGGGCTGCGGCACCGCGACCTGCCGATCTTCGGCGTGCAGTTCCACCCCGAGAGCATCGCCACCGCGCACGGGCACACGCTGCTGCGCAACTTCCTCGGCATCGCCCGCGGGCGGAACCAGGGGCCGGGCGAGATCCTCGCCGATCTCAAGCCGGTGCTCGACCGGCTGGGGCGGGGCGAGACGATGTCCGAGGAGCTGGCCGAGGCGGCGTTCGGCGCGGTGATCGACGGCAAGGCGAATGACGCGCAGATCGCCGGGATGCTGATGGCGATGCGGGTGCGGCGCGAGACGGTGGCGGAGCTGACCGGCGCGGTGCGGGCGATGCGCGCGCGGATGCGGCCGATCGCGGCGCCGCCGGGGGCGATCGATGTCTGCGGCACCGGCGGCGACGGCGTGGGCACGCTCAACATCTCGACCGCGGTGACCTTCGTGCTCGCCGGCGCCGGCGTGCCGGTGGCCAAGCACGGCAACCGCGCGCTCTCCTCGCGCGCCGGGGCGGCGGATGTGCTGGCCGCGCTCGGCGTACCGGTGGAGCCGCCCTTCGAGAGCCTGGCGGCGATCCTGCGCGAGGCGGGCTGCGTGTTCCTCTACGCGCCGCGCCACCATGCCGGGCTGCGCCACGCCGCCGCGGCGCGGATCGCGCTCGGCACCCGCACGATCTTCAACCTGCTCGGGCCGCTCGCCAACCCGGCCTCGGTGAAGCGGCAGCTGGTGGGCGTGTTCGACCCCGCCTGGGCGCGGCCGATGGCGGAGACGCTGGCCGGGCTCGGCACCGAGCGGGCGATGGTGGTGCATGGCCAGGGGCTGGACGAGCTGACCATCGCCGGGGAGAGCCATGTCGTCTCGCTCGAGGGCGGGCGGATCGTCGAGATGAATGTGAGCCCGGAGGATGCCGGGCTTGCCCGAGCGCCGCTGGAGGCGATCATCGGCGGCGATGCCGCGCACAACGCCACGGCGCTGCGCGACCTGCTCGCCGGCGCGCCCGGCGCCTATCGCGACGCCGTGCTGCTGAACGCGGCGGCGGCGCTGATGGTGGCGGGACGGGCGGAAACCCTGCGCGAGGGCGCGGCACTGGCGGCCCGCGCGATCGATGACGGTGCCGCGGCGGCGGCGCTGGAGCGGCTCCGCCGCGCCGGTGCCGCGGCGGACGCGGCAACAACCCGGGAAATGGCGTGATCCGATGAACGATGCGATCGAACAGGACGTGCTGAAGACGATCTGCGCCGACAAGCTGGCCGAGGTGGAGGCGGCGAAGGCGGAGACGGGGCTGGAGGAGATGCGGGCGCGGGCGAAGGACACGCCGCCGCCGCGCGGCTTCGCCCGCGCGCTGATGGACGCCGCCGCCTCGGGGCGGACCGGGCTGATCGCCGAGATCAAGAAGGCGTCGCCCTCGGCCGGGCTGATCCGCGCCGATTTCGACCCGGCGGCGATCGCCAGCGCCTATCAGGAGGGCGGGGCGGTGTGCCTTTCGGTGCTGACCGACCGGAAATATTTCCAGGGCCAGCCCGGGCATCTGCACGCGGCGCGCGAGGCGGTGGACCTGCCGGTGCTGCGCAAGGATTTCATCCTCGACGAGTGGCAGATCTATGAAAGCCGCGCGATGGGGGCGGACTGCATCCTGCTGATCATGGCGGCGCTGGGCGACGAGCAGGCGCGGGCCTTCGAGGAGCTGGCGAGCGCGCTCGACATGAGCGTTCTGGTCGAGGTGCATGACGAGGCGGAGCTTGATCGCGCGCTGGGGCTGCAGGCCCGGCTGATCGGCATAAACAACCGCAATCTCAAGACGATGCAGACCGATATCGCGGTCTCGGAGCGGCTTGCGCGGGAGATTCCGCCGGAGCGGTTCGTGGTCGCGGAAAGCGGGATCCGCGACTATGCCGACATCACCAGGCTGAAGGCGGTGGGGGTGCAGGGCATCCTGGTCGGCGAGAGCCTGATGCGGCAGGACGACATCGTCGCCGCGACGCGCCGGCTGCTCGGGCTCGGGGCATGAGCCTCACCCATATCGACGAGCGGGGGGCGGCGCGGATGGTCGACGTTTCGGGCAAGGCCGAGACGGCGCGGGAGGCCACCGCCGCCTGCCACGTGACGATGCGGGCGGAGACGCTGGCGCTGGTGACCGAAGGCACGGCGAAGAAGGGCGACGTGCTGGCGACGGCGCGGATTGCCGGGATCATGGCGGCGAAGCGGACCTCGGAGCTGATCCCGCTCTGCCATCCGCTGGCGATTGCCGGGGTAACTGTGGAACTGGAGCCGGATGCGGCGCTGCCGGGCATCCGCATCGCGGCGACGGTGAAGACCACCGGGCCGACCGGGGTGGAGATGGAGGCGCTGACCGCGGCCTCGGTCGCGGCGCTGACGGTGTATGACATGCTGAAGGCGGCGGAGCGGGAGATGCGGGTCGAGGGGTTGCGGGTGATCCGCAAGTCCGGCGGGAAATCGGGCGATTTCAGGCAGGAGTGAGCGATGATCAGCGTCGAGGCGGCACGGGCGCGGATTCTGGCGCTGATGGCGCCGACAGGCGCGGAAATCGTGCCGCTGGCGGCGGCCGCGGGGCGGGTGCTGGCCGAGCCGGTGGTCGCACGGCTGACCCAGCCGCCGCATGACGTTTCGGCGATGGACGGGTTCGCGCTGCGCGCCGCCGATGGCGTGGCGGGGATGCGGCTGCGGGTGATCGGCGCGGCGCCGGCGGGGCACCCGTTCGCGGGCACGGTGGGGCCGGGCGAGGCGGTGCGGCTGTTCACCGGCAGCGTGGTGCCGGCGGGGGCGGACGCCATCGTCATCCAGGAGGATACCGAGCATGACGACGCCTCGGTGACGCTGCGCGAGGCGGCGCGGCCGGGGCGGCATATCCGCCGGGCGGGGCAGGATTTCGCCGCGGGCGAGACGCTGCTGGCGGCGGGGCGGGTGCTGGGCGCGCGCGATATCGGGCTGGCGGCGGCGGCGAACCATCCCTGGCTCGCGGTGCGGCGGCGGCCGGTGGTCGCGGTGCTGGCGACCGGCGACGAGATCGCCATGCCGGGCGAGCCGATTCCGCCGGGCGGGATCGTCAGCTCGAATTCGCACGCGCTGGCGGCCTATATCCGCGCGGCGGGCGGCGAGGCGGTGATCCTGCCGGTGGCGCCGGACGACCGCGCCGCGATCGGCGCGGCGGCGGCGGCGGCGGCGCGGGCCGACCTGCTGGTGACGACCGGGGGGGCGAGCGTCGGCGCGCATGACCTGGTGCAGGCGGGCTTGGCCGAGCGGGGGCTCGACGTCGATTTCTGGAAGATCGCGATGCGGCCGGGCAAGCCGCTGATGGCGGGGATGCTGGGCGGCGTGCCGGTGCTGGGACTGCCGGGGAATCCGGTGTCGGCGCTGGTCTGCGCGGTGCTGTTCCTTGGCCCCGCGATCGCGCGGCTGACCGGGCGGCCGGACGAGGCGCCGCCGACCGAGCCCGCGCGCTGCACCGTGGCGCTGGCGGCGAACGACCACCGGGCCGATCATCTGCGGGCGACGCTGGCGCGGGATGAGGCGGGCGGCTGGAGCGTGACGCCATTCCCGGTGCAGGATTCGGCGATGCTGAGCCGGCTGGCGCAGGCCGATGCGCTGCTGCTGCGCGCGCCGGATGCGCCGGCCGAGCCGGAAGGGGCGATGGTGCGGGTGATCAGGCTCGACTCATGCGGGATGTGAGCGCCTGATCGGCTGGATCAGGAATTTCCCATAGGCAACTGATTTTTCGGAAAACCGGCCGGACCAGAAGTCCGGCCGAGGACGTTCGGTCAGCCGGCGAGGCCGGCGAGCAGCGCGAACACGATCACGAACTGGACGAGGTTGACCCAGACCGAGAGCCGGTGGCCGCGCTGGAAATCCACCTGGTTGCCGGCATCGCGCACGGCGTTGAGGTGCGGCATCCATTCGAGCCAGAGCCAGAGGGTGATGCCGGTGACGATCACCGCCAGCAGCGCGTACCACGGATTGCCGCGGATCAGCAGGCCGATGGCGGCGAGCGCCGAGGTGACCGTGATGAACAGGTAGTAGCGCGGGAAGGCGGCCCGGATGAACGGGCCGGCCACGTCCGGCGGCAGTTTCGAGAAGACCAGCGGGGTCATCACCGCGCCGAAGAACAGCATGCCGCCGAACAGGGCGGCGAGCGCCATGACCGCGAGGAAGCTGCCCATCGTCGCCTCCTCAGTAGCGGTAGTCGTCGTGCTTGAAGGGGCCGGCGGTCTCGACGCCGATATACTCCGCCTGCGCCTTGCTCAGCTTCGTCAGCTTCGCGCCGACCTTCTCGAGGTGGAGGGCGGCGACCTTCT
>JAJZFF010000200.1 GCA_021805485.1 Pseudomonadota bacterium | reverse complement strand
CGCCGTCGTCGATCACGAACCCGTCCTCGCGCAGCAGCACGCCGTAGCGCAGGCGGCCGGGTTTCAGCTTGGTCCAGGCGTTGACGTACATGCGGTTGAGGAACTCGGCGGCGTCCGGCCCCACGATCTCGATCTTGCCGAGGGTCGAGGCGTCGAAGATGCCGACGCTGGCGCGGACGGCGCGGCACTCGCGGGCGACGGCGCCGTGCATCGTCTCGCCGCCGCGCGGGAAGTAGCGGGCGCGCTTCCAGTTGCCGACATCCTCGAACACCGCCCCCTGTTCCTCGGCCCAGTCATGGATCGGGGTGTGGCGCTCGGGCTCGAACAGCGCGCCGCGCGCGTAGCCGGCGAAATAGCCGAAGGGCACCGGCGTGTAGGGCATGCGGAAGGTGGTGGTGCCGATCTCGGGGATCGGGCGGCCGAGCTCGGCCGACATGATGCCGAGCGCGTTCATGTTGGAGAGCTTGCCCTGGTCGGTCGCCATGCCGTTGGTGGTGTAACGCTTGACGTGCTCGACCGAGCGGAAGCCCTCGCGCAGGGCGAGCGAGATGTCCTTCGCGGTGACGTCGTTCTGGAAGTCGATGAAGGCGCGGACCGAGCCGGGTTTGCGGCCATGCGGGGTGGCGCCGAGGAAGCCGCCGGTGGCGGCGGGGGCGTTGGCGACCGCGATCGCCACGGAGGGCGGGGCGGTGAAGCCGGCGGCGGTGGCGGCCGCCTCGCCGGCGGCACGGCCGGAGGCGAGGGCGTCGGCCAGCGAGGTGGTGCCGGCGGCGGCACCGGCGGCGCGGCAGGCCTCGGCCGGCTCGCCGGGGATGAAGGCGTCGAGCGCGGGATCGAAGCGGAGCTTGCCGCGGCTCTGCGAGAAGAGATGCACGCTCGGGGTGAAGCCGCCGGACATCAGCACGAGGTCGCAGGAGAGGCGCTCGCCGGCGCCGCCATCGCGCCGCGCGATGGTGGCGGCGGTGACGCGCAGCCGCCCCTCGGTGCCGGTGAGGGTGCAGCCGGGGCGGACCGGCAGGCCGGCGGCGCGGGCGGCCTCGACCAGTTCGCCGGACGGATCGGGCCGGAGATCGGCGATCGCGGCGATGCGGGCGCCGGCGCGGTGCAGGGCGAGGGCGGCGGCATAGGCGGAATCGTGCGCGGTGAAGACGACGGCGTTGCGGCCCGGCAGCACGCCGTAGCGGGTGACGTAGGTGCGCGCGGCGTCGGCCAGCATGATGCCGGGGCGGTCGTTGTCGGGGAAGGCGAGGGGGCGCTCGATGGCGCCGGTGGCGATCACCACCTCGCGGGCGCGGACCTGCCAGAGCCGGCCGCGGGGCTGGGTGTCGTCGGGTTCGCCGAGATGATCGGTGAGGTCCTGGGCGAGGCCGATCATGTTGTGCGGGAAATAGCCGAAGGCGATGGTGCGCGGCAGGATGGTGACCTGGCCGGCGGCCTGCAGCCAGCTCAGGCGGGTGGCGAGGAAGCTCGCGGCGTCGGTGCCGTCGAGCGTCGCATCCGTCTCGGCGAGGAGGGCGCCGCCGAGCTCGGCCTGTTCGTCGCACAGGATCACCCGCGCGCCGGACGAGGCGGCGGCCAGGGCGGCCTCGATGCCGGCGGGGCCGGCGCCGACCACCAGCACGTCGCAATGGGCGTAGCGTTGGGCGTAGCAGGCGGCGTCCGCCGTCTCGGGGGCGCGGCCGAGGCCGGCCATGGCGCGGATGCGCGGCTCGAAGAACCGCGTCCACGCCGCTTTCGGCCACATGAAGGTCTTGTAGTAGAAGCCGGCGGGGATGAATTTCCAGAACAGGTCGGTGAGGCCGGCGAAGTCGCGTTCGAGCGAGGGGGAGCGGTTCTGGCTTTCGGCGACCAGCCCGTCATGCAGGGCGACCTGGGTGGCGCGCAGGTTGGGAGTGTAGTGCCCTTCGTCGCGGCCGACGCCGACCAGGGCGTTCGGCTCCTCGGCGCCGGCGGTCAGGATGCCGCGCGGACGGTGATACTTGAAGGAGCGGCCGACCAGGTGGACGCCGTTGGCGAGCAGGGCGGAGGCCAGCGTGTCGCCCGGATGGCCGGCATAGGCGCGGCCGTCGAAGCGGAAGGCGAGGGTGCGGGAGCGGTCGATCCGCCCACCCTCGGCAAGCCGGAAGCTCTGGCTCATCGTGCGGCTCCGCGGTCGATCATGTCGGTGTAGGTGTTGCGGCGGAGGTTGAAGAAGCGGCCGCAGCCATGGGCGTGGCGCCAGCGTTCCTCGAAATCGCCGCGGGCGTTGCGGCGGATGTAGAGATAGTCGGTCCAGCCCGCGTCATCGACGGCGCGCGGGTCGGCGGCGCGGACGCGGTGGGCCTCGCCGCCATAGGCGAACTCGATTTCCGGACGGTCGCCGCAATGCGGGCAGGGGATCAGCAGCATGGCGGGACTCCTCAGTGCGCGACCGCGGCGGCGGCGGCCTCGTCGATCAGCCGGCCCTCGGCGAAACGCTCGAGGCTGAAGGGCGCGTTGATCGGGTGCGGTTCGTCGCGGGCGATGGTGTGGGCGAAGAGATCGGCGGAGCCGGGCGTGGCCTTGAAGCCGCCGGTGCCCCAGCCGCAATTGACGTAGAGGCCGGGGACCGGCGTTTTCGCGATGATCGGCGAGCGGTCCGGCGTGACGTCGACGATGCCGCCCCAGTTGCGCAGCATGCGCATGCGGCGGAACATCGGGAACAGCTCGCAGATCGCCTCCAGCGTGTGCATCGAGATGTGCAGCGCGCCGCGCTGGCTGTAGGAGATGTAGGCATCCGTGCCGGCGCCGATGACCAGCTCGCCCTTGTCCGACTGGCTGATATAGGCGTGGATCGTGTTCGACATGACGACGCAGGGAAAGCACGGCTTCACCGGCTCGGAGACCAGCGCCTGCAGCGGGAAGCTTTCGAGCGGCATGCGCAGCCCGGCCATCGCCATCACCACCGAGGTGTTGCCGGCGGCGACGACGCCGACGCGCTTCGTCGCGATCGGGCCGCGGGTGGTCTGCACGCCGCTGACGCGGCCGGAGGCGTCGCGGTCGATGCCGGTGACCTCGCAGTTCTGGATGATGTCGACGCCGAGGGCGCTGGCGGCGCGGGCATAGCCCCAGGCGACGGCGTCGTGCCGCGCCGTGCCGGCGCGCCGCTGCAGCGCGCCTCCGGTGACCGCATGGCGCATGCCGGGGGCGATGTTCAGCGGCGGGCAGAAGGCCTTCGCCTGTTCAGCGGTGAGCCATTCATTGTCGACGCCGTTGAGGCGGTTGGCGTGGACATGGCGGCGGAAGACCTGTTCGTCGTGCACGTTGTGGGCGAGCATCAGCACGCCGCGCTGCGAGAACATGACGTTGTAGTTCAGGTCGGCCGAGAGGCCTTCCCAGAGTTTCAGCGCGTGGTCGTAGAGTGCGGCGCTTTCGTCGAACAGGTAGTTCGAGCGGATGATGGTGGTGTTGCGACCGGTGTTGCCGCCGCCGATCCAGCCCTTTTCCAGCACGGCGATGTTGCGCATGCCGTGCTTGCGGGCGAGGTAGTAGGCGGTGCCGAGGCCGTGGCCGCCGCCGCCGATGATGATCGCGTCATAGGCGGGTTTCGGGGCGGCGTCGCGCCACTGGGCCTGCCAGCCGGCCTGGCCGTCGAGCGCGCGCCTGATGAGGGCAAGGGCGGAAAAACGCTGCATTCGGAACTCCTGTCAGGGCGACAATGCCATGCCGGAGCCAGCCGCACATCGCGCGATACGCCGAAGGAGTTGTATCGATGCGACATGCGGCTGATCATTTCCGCCGTGCCGTTCACCGGCTTTCAGCGCTGGGCGGATTGCCAGTGTTCGGCGCGATGGAACGGCGCGTTGCTCGGCGGCAGCGGATCGCGGCCGCGGATGTGATCGGCCGCCTTCTCGCCGATCATGATGGTGGGCGCGTTGAGATTGCCGTTGGTGATGCGCGGCATGATCGAGGAGTCGGCGACGCGCAGGCGTTCGACACCGATGACGCGGGTTTCGGGATCGACCACCGCGAGCGGATCGGCGGCATCGCCCATGCGGCAGGTGCCGCTGGGGTGGTAGGCGCTTTCGACGGCGCCACGGATGAAGGCGTCGATATCGGCGTCGGCGGTGACGTCGGCGCCGGGGGCGATTTCGGCGCCGCGAAAGGGGGCGAAGGCCTCCTGCGCGAAGATTTCGCGGGTGAGACGCACGCAGGCGCGCATGTCCGCCCAGTCCTGCGGATCGCTCATGTAGTTGAAGAAGATCCGCGGCGGGGTTGCGGGATTGCGGTCGCGCAGGCGGACCCAGCCGCGGCTGTTCGAGCGCATCGGGCCGACATGGGCCTGGAAGCCGTGCTGGGTGGCGTGGG
>JAJZFF010000243.1 GCA_021805485.1 Pseudomonadota bacterium | reverse complement strand
GCCGGGCGCTTGCCCGACGCGCCCGCGCCGTGGCAGGAACGGTTCGCCACGCGGATGTGGCGGAATGGTAGACGTAGCAGACTTAAAATCTGTTGCCCGTCAGGGCGTGCGGGTTCAAGTCCCGCCATCCGCATGCAGGCCGTCTCCCGAAGCGGCGGCAACACCCGCCGCTTCGGGCCGGCTCACTCGGCCTGGGCCGAAGCCTCGCTGCGGGTCGCGCCCACGCGGGAGGCGAGCGATGCGGCCATGAACGCGTCGAGATCGCCGTTCAGCACCGCGTCGGGGTTGCCGCTTTCCACATTGGTCCGCAGATCCTTCACGAGCTGGTAGGGGGCGAGCACGTAGGAACGGATCTGGTGCCCCCAGCCGATGTCGCGCTTCGCACTTTCCGACGCCGCGGCGACCTCCTCGCGCTTCTGCAGCTCCATCTCGTAGAGGCGGGATTTCAGCATCTCCATCGCGGTGGCACGGTTGCGATGCTGGCTGCGGTCGTTCTGGCAGGCGACGACGACGCCGGAGGGCACGTGGGTGATGCGGATCGCGCTCTCGGTCTTGTTGACGTGCTGGCCGCCGGCGCCGGAGGCGCGGAACGTGTCCACCTTCAGATCGGCCGGGTTGATCTCGACCTCGATCGAATCATCGACCACCGGATAGACCCAGACGCTGGCGAAGCTGGTCTGCCGCCGCGCATTGGCATCGAAGGGCGAGATCCGCACCAGGCGATGCACCCCGGCCTCGGTCTTCAGCCAGCCATAGGCGTTCATGCCGGAAACCTGGATGGTGGCGGACTTGATGCCCGCCTGCTCGCCCTCGGATTCCTCGAGCATCGTCACCTTGTAGCCGTGCTGCTCGGCCCAGCGGGTGTACATGCGCAGCAGCATCTCGGCCCAGTCCTGCGCCTCGGTGCCGCCGGCGCCGGCATTCACCTCGATATAGCAGTCATTGCCGTCGGCCTCGCCGGCGAGCAGGCTCTCGATCTCGCGGCGCTTGGCCTCCTCGGAGATGCGGCGCAGCGCCGCCTCGGCCTCGGCCAGTACCGATTGATCGCCTTCCGCCTCGGCCAGTTCGGCGAGGGTGAGCGCATCCTCGGTCTCGCGCTCGATCGTGTGCACCGCCTCGGTCTGGGTCGCGAGGCGGTTGCGCTCGCGCAGCATCGCCTGGGCGGCGTCGGCATTGTCCCATAGCGTCGGGTCTTCGGCGCGGGCGTTCAGTTCCTCGAGTTTGCGAAGGGCGGCATCCCAGTCAAAGATGCCTCCTCAGCAGGGCCACGCTTTGCGTGATCTGCTCGGCGAGCGATTGGGTTTCGGCAGACATTGTCTCTTCTCTTCAGATTCTGTCGGGATGATTTCCGAAGCCGGTCAATACAGCCCGCCCAGCGATTTGTCGACGTTGCCGGACGGCGCCGGCGCCCCGCCCGCCGGTGCCCCGCCCGAAGGGGTCTCGCCGCCTGGAGCCGGGCTGAAATCGCGCGACCCGGCCGACGGCGCGGAATTGGCGAAGGCGCCGCCGAGGTCCAGCGGATCGTCGGCGACGAGCCCGGGGTTGGACTGCGCGCCCGGCGTCTCGCCCTGCTTGAAAGCCTCATCCACCGTCTCGTCGCGGAACGTCACCTTGTGCAGCGTGATGCCTGGCGGCGGCTTGAACGGAATCACCGGCTGGTCCTTGAGCGCGACCTTCATATACTGGTTCCAGGCCGGGCCGCAGACATTGCCGCCAGTCTGGTTGACGCCGAGATCCTGCGGCTTGTCGAAGCCGATCCAGCATCCCGTCACCATCTGCGGCACGAAGCCGATGAACCAGGCGTCGTTGAAATTGTTGGTCGTGCCGGTCTTGCCGGCGATCGGCCGCTTCAGCCCCTTCACCGCCGGCACGCCGGTGCCATGCTCCGCCACGTTTCGCATCATCATGATGACCTGATAGACGCTGTCCGGATTGGCGAGCCGGGCGCCCGGCCGGTTCAGGACCGGCGGCTGCTGCGCCGATCCGTCCATGCAGTTGGCGCAGGACTGGTCGGGGGCCTGATACAGGATGTGCCCGTCCGGGGCCGTCACGCTGTCGATCAGCGACGGCTGCACCTGGCGCCCGTATTCGTCGAGCGCCGCATAGCCGCGCACCATGCGCCACAGCGTGGTGTCGAGCGCGCCGATCGCCGCCGGGTAGATCAGCGGCGCGTGCTTCACCACGCCGAATTTCTTGAAATTGGCGATGACGTTGGGCAGCCCGACCCGCCGCACCAGATGCAGCGTGGCGAGGTTGAGCGACTCCTGGAGCGCGTAGAACACCGGCACCGGGCCCTGGAAGGAATTCTCGTAATTGCCCGGCCGGTAGATCTGCCCGTCCGACAGGCGCTGGATGAACGGCGCATCGAGAATGGTCGCGTCCGGCTGGACGCCCGCCTGCATCGCGGTCAGATAGTCGAACGGCTTGACGCTGGAGCCGGGCTGCCGATGCGCCTGGATCGCGCGGTTGTAGGGGCTGAGCCGGTTGCTCCACCCGCCGACCATGGCCAGCACCCGCCCGGTCTGCGGGTCGAGGCTGAGCATCGCCCCCTCGACCTTCGGCACCTGTTCGAGCGAGACCGTCCCGCCCTTGTCCGGCTTGGGCTCGATCATGATCACGTCGCCCGGCTTGAGCATCTGCGCCATGTTGCGCAGCAGCGGACCGGGACGCCCGTGGATCATCGGCCGCCCCCACTGGATCGCGGCGAGGGTGAGCGTGCCGGTATGCGCCTCCGACGGCGAGTCGCCGTCGAGCCAGCCGATTCGCGCACGCCGCGCGGTTTCGCTGATCACCACGCCGAGACGCCAGGAGGCGATCAGCCCCTTCGGCGTATCCTGCCGCGCCAGCGCCGGCGCCCAGCCGGAGGCCAGCTTCCCGGCGCCGATATGCGCGGCCGGACCGTGGTAGACGCCGAATTCGTGATCATACGACACCAGCCGGTCACGCATCGCCCGCGTCGCCGCCGCCTGCAGCTTCGGATCGAGGCTGGTGCGAACGATGAGCCCGCCCTCCATCGCCGTCTTGCGGCCGAACATGCGGACGAGTTGCGTCTCCACCGCGCCGACGAAATACCCGGCGCCGGGAATCGATGCCGGGCCGGCGGCCGCCTTCGGCATCAGCGGCGCGGCCAGCGCCTCGCGCGCCTGCGCCGCGGTGATGAACCCGTCCGCCCGCATCTGCCCGATCACCCAGTCCCGCCGGTCGCGGGCGCGCTTCGGGTGGAGGAACGGGTTGTAGTTGGTCGGCGCCTTCGGCAGGCCGCCGAGCATCGCCGCCTCGGCAACGGTGAGCTGCGACAGCGGCTTGTCGAAATAGGCCTGCGCCGCCGCGGCCACGCCCCAGCTATCCTGCCCCAGGAAGATCTCGTTCAGGTATAGCGTGAGGATCTGTTTCTTCGACATGGCCCGGTTGACGCGGACCGCGAGGATCGCCTCCTTGATCTTGCGGGTGAAGTCGATCCGGTTGTCGAGCAGCATGTTCTTGACCACCTGCATCGTGATGGTCGAGGCGCCGAGCGGGCGCTCGTGGCTGCCGATCCGGGTCAGGTCCACCACACCGGCGCGGACGATGGCCAGCGGGTCGATCCCCGGCTCGGTCCAGAAATTCTTGTCCTCGGCCGCGATGAACGCATCGGCGACCCGCGGCGGAATCCGGTCATAGGGCACATAGATCCGGTGCTGCGTGCCCAGCGCGCCGACCAGGCGGAAATTCTCGGCATAGATCCGGGTCTCGAGCGGCGGCTCGTAATGGCGCAGCCGGTCCACGCCGGGCAGGCCGCTGCTGAAATAAAAGAACAACCCGCCGCCCACGAGAACGCCACCCACCATCCCGGCCAGGGCCAGCCGATAAAGGCCGCGCACGAACATACCGCCCGCAACGCCGGCAAGGCCGGGGCGCTTCCTGGGAGCAGGCTTGCCGCCACGCTTGGGAGGAGTCGGGCCGGCACGGCGCCGCGAATCGGATTTGGCCAGCCGCTCGCCGGCTTTCAGAGGTCGAGACATGGCGGCTCCATAGCACCCAATCTGCCAGATCGCGAATAATCGGGGCGGGATGCTGTGGTTAAATCTCGTCAACGCAACGGCAGCCCAGCGCCATTTTCCGTCGCCGCGCACGGCAGAAACGCGCCGCCGGAGCCTTGCCTATCCCGCCTCCCTTGGCTATAGGCCGCGTCATCGGAGTGTAGCTCAGCCTGGTAGAGCACTGTGTTCGGGACGCAGGGGCCGGAGGTTCGAATCCTCTCACTCCGACCATCCGGTCAAAATGCCGTGCGGTCCCGATCCTCCGTACCACCATTGAGCGGGGCCGGGATACTTAAGTGCGTCTTGCTG
>JAJZFF010000503.1 GCA_021805485.1 Pseudomonadota bacterium | reverse complement strand
TGCTTGATTAAATGAACCGGATTGTTCGAGAGGGAGAAACGTCTCGTGAAACGACAGATCAGAATTGCGGTGGGCGGACTCGCCCTCGGTTGCCTCGGCATTGCCGCCGCCCATGCGACGACGCTGACGATCGCGACGGTGAACAACCCCGACATGCTGCAGATGCAGAAGCTGTCGCCGCAGTTTACCAAGGAAACCGGCATCAAGCTGAACTGGGTGGTTCTGCCTGAAAACACCCTGCGCCAGCGCGTCACCACGGACATCGCAACGAATTCCGGCAATTTCGACATCGTCACCGTCGGCTCCTACGAAGTGCCGATCTGGGGCAAGGCCGGCTGGCTCGCGCCGATCAAGAACCTGCCGGCGAGCTACGACGTGAAGGACCTGTTTCCCTCGGTACGCAACGGGCTGTCCTACAAGGGCACACTCTACGCTCTCCCGTTCTACGCCGAAAGCTCGGCGACCTATTACCGCAAAGATCTCTTCAAGGCTGCCGGCCTGACCATGCCGGCGCATCCGACCTATACCGAAATCGAGAAGTTTGCCGCCAAGATCAACGATCCTTCGAAGGGCATCTACGGCATCTGTCTGCGCGGCCTGCCTGGATGGGGCGAGAACATGGCCTATTTCACCACGCTGGTGAACACGTTCGGCGGCCGCTGGTTCAACATGAAGTGGCAGCCCCGGATCGACAGCCCGGCCTGGAAGAAAGCTGCCAACTTCTACGTGAATCTCGAGAAGAAGTACGGCCCCCCCAACGTTACCTCGAACGGCTTCACCGAGAATCTCGCGCTGTTCAGCCAGGGCAAGTGCGGGATGTGGATCGACAGCACGGTCGCCGCCGGCACGCTTTGGGATCCAAAGACCTCGAAGGTCGCGAACGAGGTCGGCATGGTATCCGCCCCGGTGGCGGTCACGCCTCATGGCGCGCACTGGCTCTGGGCCTGGGCGCTCGCGATGCCGAAGACCACGCGCCACAAGGCGGACGACATGAAGTTCCTCGAATGGGCGACGTCGAAGGCCTATCTCAAGCTCGTCGGCAAGACCTTCGGCTGGGTCCAGGTCCCGCCCGGCACCCGCATCTCGACCTATGACAACCCCGACTACACCAAGGCCGCTCCCTTCGCCTCGAAAGTGAAGGAAGCGATCCTGAGCGCCGATCCGAATAATCCGACGCTCAAGAAAGTCCCCTATACCGGCGTGCAGTTCGTCGCGATCCCTCAGTTTGAGGGCATCGGTACCGAAGTTGGCCAGCAGATCGCGGCAGCTCTCGCCGGTCAGAAATCGGTCGACGCGGCGCTCGCCCAGGCCCAGAAGGCAACGGCGCGGACGATGAAGGAAGCCGGTTACCACTGAGTGCGGCAGCAGGGCGGCGTCGCCTCGGGTCAACCGGAGCGCCGCCGCCCCTTCGGAAAGCGGGAGTGTGCGATGATCCAGCCAACGTCAGGCACGATAACACCGGGCAGATCGGGCGCCACGCAGCGCCGGCAGGTGCGAACCCTGCCGCTGCTGCTGCCCGCTGTGATCCTTCTGCTCCTCTGGTCAATCCTGCCGCTCCTGCAGACGATTCTCTATTCGTTTCAACACTATAATCTGATGGAGCCGCCCTCGGCCTACAATGGCGGCCTCAATTACACCTATCTCTTCACCGATTCCTCGACCTGGACGGCGATCTGGAACAGCGTGGTGTTGGTTGCCGGCACGCTCGTCGCTTCGATCGTGTTCGGCACGATCATCGCTCTGCTGCTGAACAACGACTTCCCCGGCCGCAACATCGCCCGGCTGATGGCGATCGCGCCCTTCTTCGTGATGTCGCCGGTTGCCGCCCTGATCTGGAAGAACCTGCTGCTCGATCCGGTCAGCGGCCTCGCCGGCTGGCTGATGACGCTGGTCGGCTTCAAACCCATTGCCTGGTTCAGCGTCTATCCGATGGTCTCGATCGTGATCATCTATTCATGGCGCTGGATTCCCTTCGCTACCCTCATCCTGCTCACCGCCCTGCAATCGCTCGATACCGACCAGCTCGAAGCCGCGCGGATGGATGGTGCGAAGGGCCTCGCCCGCCTGCGCTACATCGTGCTGCCGCATCTCGGCCGGCCGATCTCGATCGTGGTGATGCTGGAATCGATCTTCATGCTCTCGGCCTTCGCCGTCATCTACACCACAACCAATGGCGGTCCAGGCCACGCGACGACGACGCTGACCTACATGATTTTCATCCGCGCGCTCAACGATTTCTCGATCGGCAGCGCCTCAGCCGCCGGCGTCTTCGCGATCGTCCTCGCTAATATCCTCGCCTTTTTCCTCATCCGCGCGGTCTCGCGCACCCTGCAGGCGTGAGGTGCTGCTGATGAAACCATCCCTCTCCAGCCGCGTTGTCCTCGCCATCCTCGCCTGGGCGGCCGCGTTCATCATGTTCTTCCCGATCCTCTGGATGCTCGTCACCGCCTTCAAGACCGAAGGCCAAGCCATCGCGATTCCCCCGCTGCTCATCTTCACGCCCACGCTCAAGAGCTTCTTCGATGCAACGCAGAATGCCGGCTACCTGCTCTTCGCGCTGAACAGCGTGATCGTCAGCGTCGGCTCCACCGTGCTTGCCATCGCCATCGCCTTTCCCGCTGCCTACGCGCTCGCCTTCTTCCCTGGCAAGCGCACGGAATTTACCCTGATGTGGATGCTCTCGACCAAGATGCTCCCGGCGGTTGGCGTGCTCATGCCCATCTATCTCTTCCTCAAGAACGTCCACCTGCTCGACACGCGGCTCGGCCTCGTCGGCATCGACACGCTGATGAATCTGCCCATCGTGGTCTGGATGCTCTACTCGTTCTTCAAGGATATTCCTCACGAAATTCTCGAAGCCGCGCGCGTCGATGGCGTTGGCCCGCGCCAGCAGATGATCCATCTGCTGCTCCCGCTCGCGGGTCCCGGCGTGGCCTCCACGGCGCTGCTCTCGGTCATCCTCGCCTGGAACGAGGCGTTCTGGAGCATCAACGTCACCGCCTCCCATGCCGGAACGCTCGCCGCCTATATCGCGCGGTTCTCGGCGCCGGAGGGATTGTTCTGGGCGAAACTCTCGGCGGCCTCGGTTCTCGCGGTCGCCCCCATTCTGGTCTTCGGCAGCCTGACCCAGCGCCGCCTCGTGCGCGGGCTCACATTCGGCGCGGTGAAATAGGAGCGGATCATGGCGAAACTTCTGCTTGAAAAGGTCGAGAAGCGATATGAAGGCTTCCACGCCATCAAGGGCGTGGACCTGTCGATCGACGATCGCGAATTCGTCGTCTTCGTCGGCCCCTCGGGCTGCGGCAAGACGACGCTGCTGCGCATGATCGCGGGGCTTGAGGAAATCACCGGCGGCGATTTCAGCATCGATGGCGTCCGCGCCAACGACATCCCGCCTGACAAGCGCGGCCTCGCCATGGTGTTCCAGACCTATGCGCTCTATCCGCACATGACGGTCGCGGAAAACATGGGCTTCGCGCTCAAGATGGCAAAGGTGCCCAAGGCCGAGATCGAGAAGAAGGTCGCCCACGCCGCCGAGATGCTGCAACTCGACAAGGTGCTGGCCCGCCGCCCCAAGGCGCTTTCCGGCGGCCAGCGCCAGCGCGTCGCCATCGGCCGCGCGATCGTTCGTAATCCGAAAGGATTTCTGTTCGACGAGCCGCTGTCGAATCTCGATGCGGCGCTGCGCGTGCAGATGCGCACCGAGCTGGTGAAGCTGAACAAGCAGCTCGAAACCACGATGATCTACGTCACCCACGACCAGGTCGAGGCGATGACGATGGCCGACCGCATCGTGGTGCTGAACGGCGGCATCGTCGAGCAGGTTGGCTCCCCGCTCGAACTCTACCACAACCCTGCCAATCTCTTCGTCGCCGGCTTCATCGGCTCGCCCAAGATGAATTTGCTGGAAGGCGAGATCGCCGCGCGCGACGATGCCGGTGCGGATGTGAAACTCGATGATGGCGGCACCATCCGTGTCGAGGCGGCGAACATCGCCGCCGCCCCCGGCCTGCGCGTCACCCTCGGCACCAGGCCCGAGCACACCGCGCTCGCCGCCGATGGCGAGATCGGCGGCACCGCCGATTTCGTCGAGCATCTCGGCAACGAAACCCTGGTCTACGTCAAGCGCCCCGGCGAGAAGCAGATGATCGTCAAGGCGGACGATCTCG
This sequence comes from Pseudomonadota bacterium, assembly GCA_021805485.1. Next base: position 162 of record JAJZFF010000503.1, on the reverse strand, counting down.
CGGGCGTGCGCATGGGCGACCCCGTGCGCATGAAACCGCAATCCGCCCGCGCCGTCCTGTTCGGACCGGACGGCAAGGCGCTGCTGCGGCGCGAATTCCACCTGCACTGAGCACGTTGCCAGTGCCGGACAACACAAGGAGCGGACATGTATCTCGAGAAAT
>JAJZFF010000152.1:2021-4336 GCA_021805485.1 Pseudomonadota bacterium | reverse complement strand
GGCTATCAGCAACTCGTTCTCATCGCCAAGGCGCTGGTGCAGGACGCGCAGGTGATCATTTTCGACGAACCGACCTCGATCCTGTCCCAGGCGGAGACCGACCGGCTGTTCACCATCATCGGCCGGCTGCGCGCCGACGGCCGCTCGATCGTCTACATCACCCATCGCCTCGACGAGATCCGCCGGATCTCCGACCGCGTGACGGTGCTCACCGATGGCCGCGTCACCGGCAGCGCGGCGGCGGACGATCTCGACGAGGAGCGCCTGCTCGACCTGATGGCCGGCAAGGCGCATCGCGATTACGGCAAGCCGCGCGAGGACCGGCGGATCGCCAACGATGCCGATCCCGCCCTCAGGATCGAGAAACTGACCAGGGCGGGACTTTATGACGGCGTGGACTGGTCGATCCCGCCGGGCACGGTCACCGGCGTCTACGGGCTGGTCGGCTCCGGCCGCAGCGAAGTGGCCCTCGCCGCGTTCGGCGCGCTCCCCGCCGACAGCGGCCGCGTCCTGCTGCACGGCCGGCCGATCAGCCCGCGCGATCCGGCGCAGGCCATCGCCCTCGGCATCGGCTACCTGCCGGAGGATCGCAAGCTGCAGGGCATCTTCGCCACCAAGCCCCTCGAGGCGAACCTGACCGTCAGCACGCTCGACCGTTTCCTCCGCGCCGCGATGAGGCTCGATTTCGCCGCCCTGCGCGGCGAGGCGGCGCGGCTGATCGCCCATTACCGGATCAAGGCGCGGGACGAGACGGTGGCGATCGGCACGCTCTCGGGCGGCAACCAGCAGAAGGCGCTGTTCGCCCGCTGGGCAGGGCAGTCCCTGAAGGTGCTCATCCTCGACGAGCCGACCCGCGGCATCGACATCGGCACCAAGGCCGAGATTCACGACTTCATCCGCAGCCTCGCCGCCGGCGGCCTCGCCGTCGTCGTGATCTCGTCGGACCTGCCGGAGGTTCTGGCGGTCAGCGACCGGGTGATCGTGATGCGGCGGGGCACGGTCGTGCAGGTCGCCGAAGGCGAGGCGATGCAGGCCGAGACGATCCTCGCCGCCGCCGTCGGCGCCGCCGCGCGCGCGGCCTGACCCGGCGGCCCGGCGCAAGATGCAGGAAACGGACGCAAAACGCATGTCAGTCGACAACCCGGCGGGAACGCCGCGGACGATCGGGGCGTTCGGCCCCGCCCCCACCACCGGCCGCCCCGCCCCGCGGCCGCCGCGCGACTACCTGCCGCGCGGCCGCGAGGGGCTGCTGCTGGTCACGCTCGCGATCCTCGTGCTCGCGGCCGGATTCGGCTCGCACGGCGCCTTCTGGAGCCGGGTCAATCTCGACAATCTCCTGGTCGGCAGCGCGATCACGCTGATCCCGGCGATCGGCATGACCGTGGTGATCCTCACCGGCGGGATCGACGTCTCGACCGGCTCGATGCTCGGCCTCTGCACCGCGATCGGCGGCACCTGCTTCGCCGCCGGCTGGAGCATCGCCGCGACGATCCCGGTCTTTCTCCTCTCCGGCGCCGCCTTCGGCCTGATCAACGCGCTGCTGATCATCAACGGGCGCATCCCGCCGGTGATCGCGACGCTGGGCACGCTGAGCATCTACCGCATGTTCGTCTTCATCGTGCTCGGCGGCAACTGGATCACCCAGATTCCGCCGGCGCTGACGATGATCTTCGTGGTCGACCACCTGGCCTTCCTGCCGGTGGTCGCCGTCATCGCCCTCGTCCTGCTCGCCGCCGGCATGGTCTTCCTGCGGTATTTCCGCTGGGGCCGGCACGTCTACGCGCTCGGCAACAACGAGGAGGCCGCCCGCCTCGCCGGCATCAAGCCCGAGCGGATCAAGCTCGCCGCCTATGTGATGCTCGGCCTGCTCACCGGCCTCGCGGCCCTGCTCACCCTCGGCCAGAGCCCGATGGCGCAGACATCGACGGGCAGCGGCTTCGTGCTGCAGGTGATCGCCGCCGTCGTGCTCGGCGGCACGGCGCTGAGCGGCGGCCGCGGCACGCTGCTCGGCACGCTGCTCGGCACGCTCATCGTGCAGGTCGTCGATGACGCGATCGTGCTGCTGCACATCCAGCCCTTCTGGGGCGGCGTCGCCCTCGGCGCGGTGATCCTGGCCTCGATCGGCGCCGGCGCGAAACGTGAAGCGATGGAGACACGCTGATGCACGCTTCCGGCTTCGAACGAACCCGCCCCGTCCTGCTGCTCGCCATGGCGGTGCTCGCCCTTCTCGGCTTCGCCATCGGCCACCCCGCGATCCTCTCCGGCGCCAATCTCTCGAGCATGGCGGTGTTCGGCGTCGAGATCGGCATGATCGC
>JAJZFF010000152.1:0-2011 GCA_021805485.1 Pseudomonadota bacterium | reverse complement strand
GGCGATACCGGGATCGATCTGTCGGTCGGCGCGACGATGGCGCTCTCCCAGGTGATTCTCGGCCGCCTGCTGCATGGCGGCCTGCCCTGGCCGGTGGCGGTCGGCGGCGCGCTGGCGTCCGGCCTGGCGCTCGGCGGGGTGAACGCCGCGGCGGTCAGCCGCTTCCGCATCCCGCCGATCATCGCGACCCTCGCCACGCTGTTCGCCTATGACGGGCTCGCGCTGGTGGTCACCGGCGGGGTGAATATCGACCTGACGAAATCGCCGCCCGCCTTCCTCGCCATCGGCCAGGGCACGCTGGCCGGCCTGCCCTTCCAGCTGCTGGCGCTCTACCTGCCGCTGCTCGCCGTCTTCGCCTTCGTCCAGCACGGCACACGCTACGGCCGCGCCCTCTACCTCACCGGCACCAACGACCGCGCGGCGACGCTCGCCGGCGTGCGCGTCGCGCGGGTCCGCGGCTGGGCCTATGTCGCCGCCGGGCTGGTCGCGGCGATCGCCGGCGTCGTCAGCGCCGCCCGGCTCGGCACCGCCCGGCCCGATGCCGGCGCGCAGGCGAACCTGATCAGCATCGCCATCGTCGTGCTCGGCGGCACCGGCATTTTCGGCGGCACCGGATCGGTGATCGGCACGGCGATGGCGACCGTCGTCATCGCCATCGTCGATTACGGCCTGAGCTACAACGACTTCAACCCGATCTATCAGGCCGGCGTGATCGGGACGATCCTGATCGCGGTCATCCTGATCGAAACCCCGTTCGTCGCCTGGCGCGCCCGCCGCCCCCGCGCCTGAACGCGAGACGCAGCGCCCGATGGAACAGATCGCCTTCCGCATGCAGCTCGACCCCGCGCAGGCGGCGGAATACGAGCGCCGCCACGACGAGATCTGGCCCGAACTCGTCGCCGCGCTGAAGGATGCCGGGATCAGCGATTACAGCATCTTCCTCGACCCGTCGGACGGCTCGCTCTTCGCCGTGCTGCGCCGCCGCCCCGGCCATGCGATGGACGCGCTGCCCGAACAGGCGGTGATGCGACGCTGGTGGCAGGCGATGGCCGACATCATGCGGACCAACCCGGACGCCTCTCCCACCGCATCGCCGCTGCGCCGCGTCTTCCACCTGCCCTGAAGCCGGCGGCCGACCCGGAGCGCGTTAAGCGTTTCTTCAGACATTCGGCTTAGAACCAGCCGAGGCCGACCAGCGGCAGCGGAAGCCATGTTAGTATTATTTATCAAATTCAAAGCACTATGCGGCGACCGGCGCGGCAATATCGCGATCATCACCGCGCTTGTATCCCTGACCCTGATCTTCATCCTCGGCATGGGGATCGATTACGGCCTCGCGATCGACCGCAAGTCGCAGATGGAATCCTATGCCGACGCCGCGGCCCTCGCCGCCGTCACCCCCGCGATGGTCGCCGCCGGCCAATCCTCCGCCATCACGACGGCCCAGAACGTCTTCAACGCGCAGGCCCTCACGATGACCGGCGTGACCTACAACGCCAACGACGTCACCGTGTCGATCGCCACCAGCGGCGACAAGCGCACCGCGACGGTGCAATACCAGGCCCAGTCGCAAGCCATGCTGCCGGATGTGATGGGGTTCGGTTCCATCAAGATCGGCGGCCAGGCTACGGCGACGACGACGATCGCCCCGAACATCGACTTCTATCTCCTGCTCGACGACTCCCCCTCGATGGCGATCGCCGCCACCCAGAGCGGCATCAACACGATGGTCGCCAACACGACGGCGCAGGGCGGTTGCGCCTTCGGCTGCCATGAAGAGAATCCGTCCGCCGATAACCTCCAAAACCCCTACGGCGAGGACAATTACGCCCTCGCCCGCAGCCTCGGCGTGACCTTGCGGATCGACATGCTCCGCCAGGCCACGCAGGACCTGATGACGACGGCGCAGACGACCGAAACCCAGAAGGGCACCACCTACCGGATGGCGATCTACACGTTCGACATCGGGCTGAACACGATCGGCAACCTCACCTCCGACCTTTCCCAGGCC
>JAJZFF010000373.1 GCA_021805485.1 Pseudomonadota bacterium | reverse complement strand
GCCGGAGATGAAATACATGATGACCGGCAAGGGGCACGAGAAGGTCATCCCCTACAAGGCGAACATCGCGATGGTGCGCGACCTGATGGTCACCCAGAAGCAGCTCGTCCCGTCGCAGACCATCGCCTGGGCCAGCCTGCTCGACACGGCCTATGTCAATGCGCTGAAATAGTGCGCAGTACAATTGAGCTAACTGCTGTGTCCCTTGGCACATACGGTCCAATGAGCGTGGCTGACATCCTGACACAGCGCGAAACGCCTAGAAGATCTGTGTGCGGGTTTTCGGCACCTTGCTCCTACCCGTACACAGATCTCATTACGCGAAAAATGAACCCATAACCGACCCTACAGTGATGGGGAACCGACGCCTTTCCACCGCCTCTGTCAGGCGACCATCGAAACAGGCGTTGGAACAAGAGGGCTAGTGGCGTCAAATCGCCGGCCCGCGCGAAGCGCCATTACCGGAACGATCAACTCGGACGCTGTCACTTTGACACCGCTGTTGTCCGCCAGTTCGAAATTGCCCTTTTTAATCTCAAGCACGGAAATATCGGCCGTCATGCCGGGTCGCAGGGCGCCGATCTGACCCTCGAGATGCAGCATGCGGGCCGGATTTGCGGTTACCGTCGCGATGACCTCCGGAAGTGCCATACCGAGCGTCAGCAGCTTTGTCATCGCATTCGTAAGATTGAAGGGTGCAACGCCGAAGAACGGATTCGTCTTGCGCGTACTGATATCGGTCGCATTAGGCAAGCGCACATTGTAACCGTGCATGTCTGCCCCGAGTGTGTAGGGCCGGATGCCAGCTTCCATTACCTTCCGTGCCATCTCGAAGGAAAAGTGCGAGCCGTGGCCTACATCGACCGTAACCCCCCGATCCAGCGCCTCCCTAACCACCGGATGCACCATTCCTGTCTCCGTCGAGACGAACCCGCCGGGATGCCTGGTAAATGGGTGGGCAAGAATATCGCCAGGTTCCATGATCGGCATCAGCGCACGCACCACCTCATCGGGGTCGAGCGACACGCCGTCCTTCTCGGGCCAAAGCTGGCCGAGATGAATATAGAGCGGCAGCCCCGCCTCGCGTGCGATCTCCTTGCCGATGCGGATGACATCGAGCCCCCAACGCGAGGCCCCGCCAATCTCGGCATGCGCCTTCACGCCGCGGACAAGGTCAGCATTTTCCCGCGCGGCCCGCACCGTATGATCCACGTTGAGCTGCCCTGGGCCATAGAGATCAGGATAGAGATGGCCTTCAAGCCCGCCCACGAGATAGGCGGAGATGAAGCAAAGTACCCGCGTATGCGCCGGCTCAGCGATGAAATGACGAAACCCGCCGATCGTCATGCAGCTCGGGCCGCCCTGATCGACGACCGTGGTGACGCCCGAGTGAACACCGACCATATCCGGGTTGAGCCCGAACTTGCCCGTCACATGCTGGTAGATGTGGGCGTGAGTGTCGATCATGCCCGGGATCACGATGCGCCCGCTCATCTCGAGCGTCTCGCGCGCAGCGGCCGGCAGGTCACGCCCCACCGCAAGGATCCGGCCGTCCGCGATCGCGACATCGGCTGCTTCGTCGCGTCCGGATGCCGGGTCGATAACGCGCCCTCCGCGCAACAGCAGATCACAGGTCGGGTCCAAGGCTTTGCTCCTCGTCAGCGGCCACCCTGCCGGCAACGCGATGTTCGAGTACCGGTAATCGCAATCAGGGCTTGCCAGATTAACCGTCAGTATGCTGACAATAGCAACCGCGTGCAAGACTTCATTCCGACTGCTGGAGACGACATGACCGTTCAGGCCGAAATCCGTTCCGGCGTCGGCGCTCCCCTTCGCCGCAAGGAAGACGACCGCTACCTCCGCGGCCGCGGCGAATACGTGGCCGATATCCGGCTGGCCGGAATGAAAGACCTCGCCTTCGTCCGAAGTCCGCTCGCTCATGCCGGGATCGGCGCGATCTGCAAGCCGCCCGGATTCGCCGATGCCGTATTCACCGCCGCGGATCTCCCGGAGATCGCCCCGATCACCGCGCTGTCCGGATTGACGGGCTTCAATCCATCGTCGCAGCCGGCACTCGCCATGGGCAAGGTGCGTCATGTCGGCGAGGCCGTCGCCGCCTGCCTGGCCGATTGCCGCGCCGAAGCCGAAGACATCGCTGCCCTCGTCGAGGTGGACTACACGGAGCTTCCCGCCATCGTCGACATGCTTGCTGCCCGCGCCCCCGGCACGCCACTGGTGCACGACAGCTGGGCCGACAATGTCGTTCTCGAAACCCGCTTCGAGGCCAATGCCGCAGCCATCCCCGCCGATGCCCCCGTCGTGGTCCGGCGAACACTGCGCACCGCCCGCCAGTGCATGTCGCCGATCGAGGGGCGCGGTGTCGTCGCGCTGTGGGACCGCCGGCTGGAACAGCTCACCCTGCACAGCTCTACGCAGATGCCGCATATCGTCCGTACCGGCCTCGCCGGCTGCCTCGGATTGCGGGAGGATCAGGTCCGCGTGATCGCCCCCGATGTCGGCGGCGGGTTCGGCTACAAGGGCATTCTGCTCCCCGAGGAGCTCTGCGCCGCCGCCCTTGCCTGCCGGCTCGGCCATCCCGTGCGCTGGATCGAGGACCGGCGCGAGCAGCTAGCCGGCAACGCCAACTGCCGCGAGCACTATTATGAGCTGACGGCCCATGCCGACCGCGACGGCCGGCTGATCGCCCTCACTGCTGAGGCGACGGTCGATGCCGGCGCCTATTCGATCTATCCGTTCTCGTCCTGCCTCGAAGCCGCGCAGGTCGCCAGCATCCTGCCGGGTCCCTACGTGATGGACGCCTACAGCTGCGTGACCTGGTCGGCCGCCACCAACAAGCCGGGCATCGTGCCCTATCGCGGCGTCGCCCGCGCCGGCGTCTGCTACGCGATCGAAACCATGATGGATGCGATCGCGCACCAAACCGGGATCGAACCGCACGAGGTGCGGATGCGCAACCTCGTGCCGGCCGGCGCCATGCCATTCAACAATATCACCGGCAAGCATTTCGACAGCGGCGACTATCACGAGTGCCTGCGCCGCGTGGTCGATGCGATCGATGTTCCGGCGGTCCGCCGGCGGCAGGCAGAAGCCAGCGGAGCGGAACGCATCGGCCTCGGCTTCGCGATCTTCTGCGAGCAGGCCGCGCATGGCACCTCGGTCTATCACGGCTGGGGCATTCCCATGGTCCCCGGCTACGAGCAGGCGACGGCGCGGCTGACGCCCGATGGCGGGCTCGAATTGCGCGTCGGCATCCATTCGCACGGCCAGGGGCTGGAGACGACGCTCGCGCAGGTCGCGCATGAACGGCTAGGCATTCCGATCGAGCGGATCCGCGTCGTCCATGGCGATACGGCGATGACGCCGTATTCGACCGGCACCTGGGGCTCGCCCTGTATGGTGATGGCCGGCGGCGCCGTTTCCGCCGCCTGCAAGGCGCTTGCGGTGCGGATTGGGCGGATCGGCGCCCATCTGCTTCAGGTCTCGCACGATGCGGTCAGCGTTGCCGGCGGCCACGCGAGCGCGGGCGGTGCGTCGGTCTCCATCGCCGATATCGCGGCCACCTGGTACCTGCGCCCGCAGGACCTGCCGCCCGACCTCGCTTCCGGCGGTCTCGAGGTCACCGAAGGCTACCGCACAGTGCGCGATACCGGCACCTTCAGCTACGCCGCCCATGCCGCCGTGGTCGCGGTCGATACCGAGATGGGCGACGTGCGGATTCTCGATTACGCGGTCTGCGAGGATGGCGGCGTGCTGGTCAATCCGATGATCGTAGATGGCCAGGTGATCGGGGGTATCGCGCAGGGGATCGGCACGGCGCTGTATGAGGAAATGCCGTTCGACGAGGCCGGCCAGCCGCTGGCGACCACGCTTGCCGACTACATCCTGCCGGGTGCGACCGAAATGCCGCAGCTGCGGATCGACCACATGGAAACGCCCTCGCCCTATACCGAGTTCGGCCAGAAGGGCATCGGCGAGGGTGGTGCTATCGGCCCGCCGGCCGCCATCGCCAATGCGGTGAACGATGCGCTGCGCGGCCTCGGCGTCCGGATCGACCGCCTGCCGATCACGCCGCAGCGGGTTCTCGAGGCGGTGCTGGCAGCAGGGGACGGCTCGTGAAGCCGGTCGCGTTCACCATCGCTTCCGCAGGCTCGCTTGCCGAGGCTTCCGCGCTGCTGGCGGAGAACCCGGCGGCGAGCGCCATTGCCGGCGGCCAGTCGCTGATGCCGATGCTCAACCTCCGCCTCGCCCGCCCCTCAGTACTGGTTCCCCTCGCACCGATCGCCGCACTGCACGGCGCCGACAGCGACGGCGCCAGCATC
>JAJZFF010000108.1 GCA_021805485.1 Pseudomonadota bacterium | reverse complement strand
GCGGCCGCGCGCGAGGTCGGCGATGGCGGCGGCGATCTCGGCCTCGGTTTCGAGATCGAGATGCGCCGTGGCCTCGTCGAGGATCAACAGCCTGGCGTCGCGCAGGAAGGCGCGCGCGAGGGCGAGGCGCTGGACCTGGCCGCCGGAGAGCCCGGCGCCGCCATCGCCGATGCTTGTCTCGATCCCGGCGGGCAGGCGGTCGATCTCGTCGAGCAGGCGGGCGCGGCGCAGGGCATCGCGCAGCGCCGCACTATCGGCATCCGGCCGGGCGAGGCGCAGGTTCTCGGCGATCGTGCCGGCGAAGACGCGGGGGGTCTGCGGCACATAGGCCAGCCGCGCCCACCAGGCCTCGCGGTCGAACGAGGCGAGCGTTGCGTCGTCGTTCACCAGGATGGCGCCGGATTGCGGGGCGACGAAGCCGAGCAAAGCGGCCGCGAGGGTGGATTTGCCGGCGCCGGAACGGCCGACGATGGCGGTGAGCGATCCGGCGGGAAAGACGCAGTCGATCCCGTGCAGCACCGGCCGCCCTGGCTCGTGGGCGATGGTGAGGCCGGCGCAGCGCAGTGACAGCGCGCCGGAGGGCGGGACGGCAGCGCCCCATGTCGTCGAGGGTTTCGCATCGAGCACGTCGAAGATGCGGCCGGCGGCGGCCAGCGCCGTCATCCGCGCGTGGTAATGGGTGGCGAGGCCGCGCAGGGGGAGAAAGAATTCCGGCACCAGCAGCAGCACGAAGAAGGCGGGAAAGAAGCCGATATGCCCGTGCAGCAGCCGTGCGCCGAACAGCACGGCGACCAGGGCGATCGAGAGCGAGGCGAAGAATTCCAGCACCGCCGAGGTGAGGAAGGCGACGCGCAGCCCGGCCATGGTGGCGCGGCGGTATTCATCGGCGATCCGCCCGATCAGCGCGATCTCGTCACGCGCCCGGCCGAACAGCCGCAGCGTGGTGATGCCCTGCACGGCATCGAGGAAGCGCGCGCTCATGGTCAGCAGTTCGCGCCATTGCCGGCGGTTGATCGCCTCGGCGCGGTAGCCGACGAAGACCATGAAGACCGGGATGATCGGGCCGGTGACGAGCAGGACCAGACCGCTGATCCAGTCGACCGGGAGGACGGCGGCGAGGATGGCGAGCGGGACCAGCGCGACCAGCGCCATTTGCGGCAGGTAGCGGGCGAGATAGGGCTCCAGCGCCTCGACCCCGTCGAGCATGGTGGCGGCGAGGTCGGCGCTGCGCTCGCCGGCGGCAAAGGCGGGGCCGAGGGCGAAGAGATGGTCGAGCAGCGCGCGGCGGAGCGAGAGCTTGACCGCGGCGGCGGCGTGGTGGGCGGCGAGTTCGGAGGCAAAGCTCAGCGCCGCGCGCAGGAGCAGAAGCCCGGCCAGGGAAGCGAGCGGCAGGGCCAGCGCGGCGGGGGCGGTGTGGCGAAAGATCAGCGCGGTGACGACATGGGCGAGCAGCAGCGCCTGGCCGATCACCGCGAGCCCGGCGGCGAATCCGAGCCCGATGGCGAGCGCGAGAAAGCGCCGCGCGCCCTGCCCCGCCGCGATCAGGCGGCGGTCGAGCGTGCGGCGGGGCGGGGCGGCGTCGTGGTTGTCTGCCTCGGTCAAGTCTGTCCTCTCACGCGGATCCGGCGGCCGCAGCGCCGGGCGCGGGCGGCGGACGGTTCACATGCGATGCCTGTTCTGGCATTGACATGAATCAATCGGTGTCGGGCAAGCCCTGTCCACGCTGGCCGGCCGGCGGAGGCTCCGGCCTCACGCAGGAATGACAGTCAAGGAGACCGGCCGGAATGGCGGCTTTGAAACGCAATCTCATTTTCGTGCTCGCCGCCATCATCACCGGACTGGTCTCCATCGCCTTCGGCATCGGCGTCGTCCGCGCGACGGCGCTGTTCCAGAACGTGACGGCGCAGCGCGGCTGGATCGTGTTCCTGCTCTGCCCGGCCGGGCTCGCGCTGATCGTCTATCTCACCCGGCAGGTGTTTCCCGGCGCGCAGGGCTCGGGCATTCCGCAGGCGATGGCCGGGTTGCAGATGCAGGATTCGGCCGATGTCGATTCGGTGCTGTCGCTGCGGATCGCGGTGGGCAAGTTCCTGCTCACGCTGCTCGGCTTCGCGACCGGCGCCTCGATCGGCAAGGAGGGGCCGACGGTGCAGATCGGCTGTGCCGCGATGAACATCTGCGGGCGGATGGGGCTGGAGCGCACCCATGCGCTGCAGCGGCTGCTGATCCTCGCCGGCGGCGCGGCCGGCATCACCTGCGCGTTCAACGCGCCGCTGGCCGGCATCGTCTTCGCGATCGAGGAAATGGCGCGCAGCTTCGATGACCGGCAGGTTCGCTCGATCATCCTCGCCGGCTTCGCCAGCGGCATCACCCTGCTGTTCATCCTGGGCTACCAGCCCTATTTCGGCTTCTCCCACGCGGTGCTGAAGCTCGACTGGATCTGGCTGCTGATCCCGGTCTGCGCCGTCATCGGCGGGCTCGCCGGCGGGCTGTTCGCGCAGATCCTGGTGACACCCTGGAAGTTCCTGCCCGGCCCGGTCAACCGCCTCGCGCAGAAGCGGCCGGTGATTTTCGCCGCGGGCTGCGGCCTCGTACTCGCGGCGATCGGCTTCGCCTCGCACGGGCTGGTGTTCGATGCGAGCTACGCCAATGCGCGGGATGCAATGGTTTCGGGCGTGCTGCCGCCGCTCGATTTCGGGCCGCTGAAATTCCTCGCCACGCTGGTGTCCTACCTCTCGGGCATCCCGGGCGGCATTTTTGCCCCCTCGCTCGCCGTGGGGGTCGGCGTCGGCACGGCGCTCGTGCATCTCCTGCCGGGCCTGCCGGTGGCCGGCTTCGCGATGGTCGGCATGGCCGGGTATTTTTCCGGGGTGGTGCAGTCGCCGCTGACCGCGGCGGTGATCGTGATCGAGATGACCAGCGACCCGTCGATGACGGTGCCGGTCGGCATCGCGGCAATTCTCGGCACCATGGCCTCGCGGCTGGTCTGCAAGGAACCGGTCTATCACGCGATGTCGCACCAGTTCCTGCGCGTTGTCGAGAACCGGCCGATTCCCAAGCCCAACACGGTCGAGCCCGCCCCCGGCGGCGAGCACTAAGGCCTGCGCGGCGGGTTGCCTGAACCGCGCGGCGGCGACATCTTCCGTCTGAACGTCATTTCCGGGAGACCGCCATGGATGCCGCCGAACTCCGCGCCCTGCAGGCGCCGCTGAAGCAGAAATACCGCGAGGATGCCGCGACGGCGCGGATCGTCTCGCGCGCGGTCGGCGAGATCGCGCAGAGCGAGATCGCCTGCGTGGTGCGCGGCAGCCAGGGTGACGTCACCGCCGGGCTGCACGAGGCGGCTGGCGGCGACGGCTCGCAGGCCTGCTCGGGCGACATGCTGCTGGAGGCGCTGGTCGCCTGCGCCGGGGTGACGCTCTCCGCCGTCGCCACCGCGATGGGGGTGACGGTGAAGCGCGGCAGCATCACCGCCGAGGGGGTGTGGGACGCGCGCGGCACGCTGGCGATCGACCGCGCCGCGCCGGTGGGGGTCACCGACATTTCGCTCCGCTTCGATCTCGACACCGATGCGGACGAGGCCACCGTGGCGCGGCTGATCCAGAGCACCGAGCGGTATTGCGTGATCCTCCAGACGCTGCGCAACCCGCCGCGGATCGAGGCGACGTGCGGCTGAGCACCGTCCGCCGGTTTTTTGCCCCGGCTGGCTGACCTCAGCCGGGATCGAGGCGAAAAAAACCGGTCTCGCCGACATCGAGCGTGGTGAAGCGCGCTGCCGCCAGGCCGGCGGCCTCGCGGGCGGCGGCGAGGTCGCGCTCCGGGGCGTCGATCGCCTCGTCGGTGAGCTGGAACGTGCCGAAATGCATCCCCACCGCGCGCGCGGCCCCCAGCTCGGCGAAGGCGCGCACGGCATCCGCCGGGTTCATGTGGACATTGCCCATGAACCAGCGCGGCTCGTAGGCGCCGATCGGCAGCAGCGCGAGGCCGGGACGGCCGAGGCGCTCGCGGATCATGCGAAAATAGCCGGTATAGCCGGTATCGCCGGCGAAATAGAGCTGGCCGGCGGCGTGGCGGAGCATGAAACCGCCCCAGAGCGTGGTGTTGCGGTCGCGCAGCGTGCGGGCGGCGAAATGCCGCGCCGGGGTCAGGGTGATGCGGGTGCCGTGCAGCTCGGCATGGTGCCACCAGTCGAGCTCGGTGACCGGGCCGAGCCCCTTGCGGGTCAGAAAGGCGCGGTTGCCGAGCGGGGCGAAGATCGGGATGCGGCCGAAGCGCGCGTGCAGGGCGGCGAGGGTCGGGATGTCGCAATGGTCGTAATGGTTGTGCGATAGCGGTATCTCAACC
>JAJZFF010000039.1 GCA_021805485.1 Pseudomonadota bacterium | reverse complement strand
CGCATCCGCCGGTCCGCTCGGTGGCGATTTTCGCGGTCGACGCCTCCGGCTCTTCGGCGCTGAACCGGCTGGCGGAAGCGAAGGGCGCGGTGCAGCTGCTGCTGGCCGATTGCTATGTGCGGCGCGACCAGGTGGCGCTTCTGGCGTTCCGCAACCGCGGCGCGGAGCTGCTGCTGCCGCCCACCGCGGCGCTGGCCCGCGCCCGGCGGAGCCTTGCCGCGCTGCCGGGCGGCGGTGCGACGCCGCTGGCCAGCGGGATCGACGCCGCGCGGGACATGGCACTCGGCGCGCGGCGGCGGGGCAACCGGCCGCTGCTGGTGCTGCTGACCGATGGCGGGGCGAATATCGGCCGCGACCGGCAGCCGGGCCGCGCGGCGGCGGCGGCGGATGCGCGGGCGGCGGCGTCTGCCTGTGCCGCCGACGGAATTCCCGCCCTGGTGATCGACACGGCGCCGCGGCCGAACGCGTTCGCCGCCGAACTCGCCGGCGCGATGCGGGCGCGCTACCTGCCGCTGCCCTTTGCCGATGCGCGCGCGCTGAGCCGGGCGATCCGCACGGAGCAGGGCGCATGAGCGCCGCGCTCGCGCTGTGGGACCGGGTGTTCGACGCCGATGCGCCCGACTGGGAGACCGACGGGCGGGACTGGCCGAACCGGGCGGCGAGCCGCTTCGTGACCGCCGGCGGGCTGCGATTCCACGTTCAGGTGATGGGGGCGGGGCCGGTTCTGCTGCTGCTGCACGGCACCGGGGCGGCGACCCATTCCTGGCGCGCGCTGGCGCCGCTGCTGGCGCGGGATTTCACCGTGATCGCGCCGGATCTGCCGGGCCACGGCTTCACCGCGGCGCCGTTCTGGCCGCGCATGTCGCTGCCCGGCATGGCCGGGGCGATCGCCGCGTTGCTCGACGTGCTGGAGGCGCCGCCGGCGCTGGTGGCCGGGCATTCGGCGGGGGCGGCGATCCTGGCCGAGATGTGCCTGCACGGGCGGATCGCGCCGGCGGGGCTGGTCAGCCTCAACGGCGCGCTGCTGCCGCTCAAGGGCGTTGCCGGGCAGGTGTTCTCGCCGCTGGCGCGGCTGTTCGCGCTCAACCCGCTGGTGCCGCGCGTGTTCGCCTGGCACGCGGCGGACAAGGCGGTGGTGGCGCGGCTGCTGCGCGGCACCGGATCGCGCATCGATGCGCAGGGGGCGGAATTCTATGCACGGCTGGCGCGGCGCAGCGGCCATGCGGGGGCGGCGCTGATGATGATGGCGAACTGGGACCTCGCACCGCTGGCCGCGGCGCTGCCGCGTCTCGCACCCAGGCTTTTGCTGATCGTGGGGGCGGCGGACCGCTCGATCCCGCCGGCCGATGCGCGGGAGATCGCGCGTCTTGTGCCGGAGGCGCGGGTGATCGTGCTGCCGCGTCTCGGCCATCTCGCGCATGAGGAGGCGCCGGAGCCCGTCGCCGGGGAGATCGCCGGTTTCGCGCGCGAGATCGGGGTGCTGGCGGCATGAACGTGATCGCCCGTCAGGATGCGGGGCCGGAGGCGATGGCGAAGCGGCCGCATGCCATCGTGATCGGGGCGGGGTTCGGCGGGCTGGCCGCCGCGATCCGGCTCGGCGCGCGGGGCTGGCGCGTCACCGTGCTGGAGCGCTGCGAGCAGCCCGGCGGCCGGGCCTCGGTGTTCCGGCAGGACGGGTTCGTGTTCGATGCCGGCCCGACCATCATCACCGCCCCGTTCCTGCTGGAGGAACTCTGGACGCTGGCCGGCGGGCGAATGGCCGATGATGTCGATCTCCGCTCGATCGACCCGTTCTACCGCATCCGCTTCGACGATGGCGCGCATATCGACTGCTCCGGCCATCATGACGCGATGCGCGCGGAGATCGGCCGGCTCGCGCCCGGCGATGTCGCCGGCTACGAGCGCTTCATCGCGATGACCGAGGAGATCTACCGGATCGGGTTCGAGCAGCTCGGCCACGTGCCGTTCGGCCACTGGACCGACATGGCGCGCATCCTGCCCGACCTCGTGCGGCTATCGGGCCATCGCAGCGTGCACGGGCTGGTCGCGCGGCATGTGCGCGATCCGCGGGTGCGCGCGGCGCTGAGCTTCCATCCGCTGCTGGTCGGCGGCAATCCGTTCCGGGTCAGCGCCATCTACGCGCTGATCCTGCATCTGGAGCGCCGGCATGGCGTGCATTTCGCGATGGGCGGGACCGGGGCGATCGTCGCCGGGCTGGCGCGGCTGATCGAGCGGCAGGGCAACCGCATCCGCTGCAACACGCCGGTCGACCGGATCCTCGTGCGCGAGGGGGCGGCCTGCGGCGTCGAACTCGCGGATGGCAGCCGGATCGCGGCGGATATCGTGGTCTCGGACGCCTGCACCGGGTTTACCTATGGCCACCTGCTGCGCGGGGTGGCGCGGCGGCGCTGGACCGACCGCAAGCTCGCCGCGGCGCGCTACTCGATGGGGTTGTTCGTCTGGTATTTCGGCACCGACCGGCAGTTCGGCGAGGTGCCGCACCACACGATCGTGATGGGGCCGCGTTATCGCGGGCTGCTCGACGATATTTTCGAGAAGAAGCGCCTGGCGCCGGACATGAGCCTCTATCTGCACCGGCCGACGGCGACCGATCCGGCGCTCGCGCCCGCGGGGTGCGACGCCTTCTATGCGCTGGCGCCGGTGCCGCATCTGGGCGGCGGCCAGGATTGGGCGCGCGAGGCCGAGGCGTTCCGCCAGCGGGTCGAGCGGCGGCTGGAGGCGACGGTGATGCCGGGGCTTGGCGGGCACATCGTCACCTCGCGGGTGATGACGCCGCGGGATTTCGCCACGCGCTACGATTCGACCTGGGGCGCCGGCTTCGGGATGGAGCCGGTGCTGACCCAGAGCGCCTGGTTCCGCCCGCACAACGCGAGCGAGGATGTGCGCAACCTTTTCCTGGTGGGCGCGGGCACCCATCCCGGCGCCGGGGTGCCGGGCGTGCTCTCGACCGCCCGGGTTCTCGACACGGTGGTTCCCGATGCCAATGCGTTCGTCTGATCCCGACATCGCCGCCTGCGCGGCAAGGCTGCGGCGCGGCTCGGTCAGTTTCCACGCCGCCTCGCGCCTGCTGCCGGCGGAGGTGCGCGCCGCGGCGACCGCGCTCTACGCCTTCTGCCGCGAGGCCGACGACGCGGTGGACCTTGCCGCCGACAAGGCGGCCGGGGTTGCGGCGATATCGGCGCGGCTGGAGGCGATCTGCCGGGGCGCGCGGCTCGATGATCCGGTCGATCGCGCGTTTGCCGCGACCATCGCCCGGCACGGTATCCCGCATGCGCTGCCCGAGGCGCTGATCGAGGGGCTGGCCTGGGACGCGGCGGGGCGGCGCTATGCCACGCTGGCGGAGCTGCGCGCCTATGCGGCGCGGGTGGCGGGGTCGGTCGGGGTGATGATGGCGATGCTGATGGGCGCGCGGGACGAGGCGAGCCTTGCCGCCGCCTGCGATCTCGGCCTCGCGATGCAGCTGACCAACATTGCCCGCGATGTCGGCGAGGATGCGGCCGAGCGCCGGCTCTATCTGCCGCTGGACTGGCTGGACGAGGCGGGGCTGGAGCCCGAGCGGTTCCTCGCCCGCCCGGCTTTCACTCCGGCGCTGGCACAAGTGATCGGGCGCCTGCTGGAGGAGGCCGAGCGGCGCTATGCGGCCGCCGGACGGGGCATTGCCGCGCTGCCGCTGGCCTGCCGGCCCGGCATTGCGGCGGCGCGGCGGATCTATCGCGAGATCGGCCGACTTCTGGCGGCGAACGGGCTCGACTCGGTCTCCACCCGCACCCGCGTTTCCGGCCGGCGGAAGCTCGGGCTGGCAGCACTCTCGCTGGCCGATGCCGCGACCGCCGGGCTCTGGGCGCCACTTGCCGCATCGCCGCCGCCCTGCCCGGAAGTGCGGTTCCTGATCGATGCGGCGGCGGCATCCGGCGGCGAGACGGTGGGGGCGGCGGCGCGGGTGATCCTGCTGATCGACCGGTTGGAACGCGAGGAGCGCGCGGCGCGGATGAGGGCGGCCGGGGCGCGCCGCCCGCTCGTCTGCGGCGCGGCGGAGCCGGCGTGATGGAAGAAGCGTGATGGAAGCCTGGGCCAGCCACTATGCGACCTTCCTGGAGTTTTCCGGCATCGACGTGCTGGTGCTGGCCGCCGCCGTCTGGTCGCTCGTGTCGGTGCGGCGGAGCCTGCGGCGGGACCGCGAGCGCGACGGGTCCTAGAGCATCTTTATCAATATGATAGAGCACTACATCCGATCCTTTCGGATCGGCTGCCTCAATCTCAGATGAACCGTCGCGGCATGCGGAAGGGCAGCATGAACTGCACGGCGGGATGGACCAGACGGTCGCAATCCAGCGTCTCGTGC
>JAJZFF010000150.1 GCA_021805485.1 Pseudomonadota bacterium | reverse complement strand
AGCGCCATGGCGACCGGGATCATGAAGGGCGCCTTCTCCGCCTGCCCCGGTGTCGGCGGCGTCGACTGGCGCAGGGTGAGCGTATAGCGCCGGGCGGCCGCATCGTACTGCTCGTCGGCGCTGATCTCAGGCGTACCGGCTTGCGAATACCAGAGCATGAATTGTCCGAGATCGACGCCGGATGCATCCTGCATCGCGCCGACGAACGCCTCGATCGTCACTGCCTGGTTATCGTGGCGCGCGAAATAGAGATCCATGCCGCGGCGGAAGCGCTCTCGCCCGAGCAGCGTCGCGATCATGCGCACGACCTCGGCGCCCTTCTGGTAGACCGTGGCGGTATAGAAATTGTCGATCTTGAGATAGCTGGCCGGGCGCACGGGGTGGGCCAGCGGGCCTGCATCCTCGGGGAACTGGGCGGCGCGCAGCCGGCGGATATCGGCGATGCGCTTGACGGCGGCGCTCCCCATCGCGGCGGAGAATTCCTGATCCCGATAGACCGTCAGCCCTTCCTTCAGAGAAAGCTGGAACCAGTCGCGGCAGGTGATGCGGTTACCGGTCCAGTTGTGGAAATATTCGTGCGAGACGACGGTCTCGATGCCCTGATAGTCGGCGTCGGTCGCCGTCTCTGGCCGCGCCAGCACGTAGCGCGTGTTGAAGATGTTGAGGCCCTTGTTCTCCATCGCGCCCATGTTGAAGTCGGAAACGGCGGCGATGTTGAACACATCGAGATCGTATTCGCGCCCGAACGCCTCCTCGTCCCAGCGCATCGCCTGCTTCAGACAATGCATCGCGTGGCCGCAGCGATCCTCGTCGCCTTGCCGCACCCAGATGGCGAGCGCCACCTTGCGCCCCGAGGCGGTGAGGAATTCATCACGCACGGCTACGAGATCGCCGGCGACGAGCGCGAACAGGTAGCACGGCTTCGGGTGCGGATCCTCCCAGGTGGCGAAGTGCCGCCCATCCTCCCGCGCCCCGCTCGCCACCGGATTGCCGTTCGACAGCAGCACCGGGCAACGCTCCCGATCGGCGATCAGCGTCACCGAATAGCGCGCCATCACGTCCGGCCGGTCGGGAAAATAGGTGATGCGGCGGAACCCCTCCGCCTCGCACTGGGTGAAAAAGCTGCCCCCGGAGACGTAAAGTCCGGAAAGCTCCGTGTTCCGCTCCGGGGATATGCGCGTGACGATGTCGAGCGTGCAGGCGGCGGGCGCGTTCTCGATCACCAGCGCGCCGGGTTCGGTCCGATGCACGCAGGCGGCGCCGTCGAGGCGGAGATCGAGCAGCGTCAGCGCCTCGCCGTCCAGACGCAGCGCCACCGAAGGGTCGCCGGCGGGATCGCGCCGCAACGCGAGCCGCGCGCGCACCACCGTCTCGGCCGGATCGAGCTCGAAGGTGAGGGCGACGTGATCGACGAGGAACGAAGGCGGGCGGTAGTCGGCGAGCCGTACCGGCGCGGACGTCGCGGTGCCATCGGTCATCCCAGCCTCTCCTTCACTGTGTCGGTTCTGCACGCGGGCTCCCCATCACTCCGGCAGCCGACCGCGCGGACCTTCGCTGCCCGTGCCGCGCAGGATCTCGCTCACGCCGAACAGCAGCAGGAACAATCCCGCCACCACCTCGGCGCCAGCGAGTATCCGCGCCAGGGCGCCGTGCGGCACGATGTCGCCATAGCCTACCGTGCTCAGGGTGACGATGCTGAAATAGATCGCATCACCGAAGCCGAGCGGAAAGACGCCGGCATGGTTGGCGAATTGCGGCACCGCCGAGAGCATGTCCGCGATGCGATAGAGGCAGGCGAACACGACCACCAGCAGCGAGTAGAGCGTGAAGAAAGCGGTCATCGGCAGCACCAGCCGGTCCAGCCGCCGCGCGACGCCTTCGAAAATCAGGGCGATGTCGATCAGCAGCAGCACGACGTCACCAACCGCGAAGGCGACCTGCGCAGCGATCGCCGCCATGGCCACGAGCAGCGCCGCGCCCTGCCCGGCCGGACCGAGTCCGGCCAGGGGCAGCAGGAAGGACACGCCGCCCACCAGCGCGGTGCCTGGAACCCAGCGCGCCAGGCGCGGCAGATGCGTGAGTTCGTGCCGCCGCCGTGCCCGGATCATCGCCGCGATGCGAACCCGGCGCGCGAAGCTGCTGCCGAGGAAGGCGAGCAGCGGCAGGGCGAGGGCCACGATCGAGGGCGCGCGCGGGGCATCGTGGAAATTGGCGTCGCGGAAGAAGACAAAGATGCAGGCATAGACAGCAAGGAAATTCGCCAGCGTGATGGCGAAATGCAGCCCGCCGGGAAAGACCACGTAGAAGAAGCCGAACCCCACGGCGCAGGTCGCCAGCGCGGCGAGATCGAACTCCCACTCGCCGCCCGCCGCCACCGCCACCAGCCCGACCAGGATCAGTGTGAAGAGCAGCGCACGCAGCCAGTGGCGCGACCCAAGCGGCTCCACCGGCGCGCGCGTCATTCTTCGCCGGCGCGCAGGCGAAGGCTGCCGGCGATGCCGGCCGGAAAGAAATAGACGATCAGCACAAAGATCAGCCCGAGCCAGAGCAGCCAGCGATCCGGGTCGAACAGGGCCGCCAGCGGCGGCAGGCCGGCGGCCGCCCCGGCCAGCGCCTGCAGCAGCGTTTCCAGATAGTATTGTGCCAGCACCATGAGCGCCGCCCCCAGCGCCGCCCCGTAGAGCGTGCCCATGCCGCCGATCACCACCATCAGCAGCAGATCCACCATGATGGCAAAGGACATGGTCGTCGCCGGTCCGTTATAGCGCAGCAGCAGCCCCATCAGAACGCCCGCGCAAGCCGCGACCCCGGCGGCGAGTGCGCTGGCCAGGCTGCGATAGAGCACCACCCGGTAGCCGAGCGCCTCGGCGCGGAATTCGTTTTCGCGGATCGCCTGCAGCACGCGCCCGAACGGCGCGTTCACGACCCGGAGCAGGAACAGGAACAGCCCAAGCGCCACCAGGAAGATGAGATAGTACGTGAGCAGGCGGCCATCGACGCGGACACCCAGCACCGGATGGTCCAGCAGGCGGAAGCCCGGGCTCAGCGCGGCGGGAACCGGGAAGGTCAAGCCGTCCTCGCCGCCGGTCAGGTCGCGCAGCTGGCTCGCCAGGGTCAGCGCCACGCTCGCCACCGCGAGGCTCAGCATGGAGAAGAAGATCGCGCGCACGCGAAGGCTGAGCAGCGCGATCAGGGCCGCGAGCAGCATCGACAGACCGATGCCGGCCGCGGCCCCCAGGGCGAGCGCGCCCCAGCCGGGCGTGAGGCGGGCGAGCGCGATCGCCACGCCATAGGCGCCAATGCCGAAGAACATCGTGTGCGCAAAGGAGACGATGCCGGCGTAGCCCAGCAGTACGTCGTAGCTCGCCGCCAGCACGATGAAAATGGCGATGCGGGAGGCCGTCGCCATCGCCCGCGTGCCGGGAAACAAAAACGGCGCGAAGGCCAGCGCGCCGAGCAGAATGGCAAGCAGCAGGCCGAGCAGAACCCGCCCGGCGCGCCCCGGTGACGCGGGGCTCACGTCCGCACCAGCGGCAGCAGCCCGCGCGGGCGCCACAGCAGCACGGCGGCCATCAGCGCGACATTGGAGAGCAGCGCGAGTTTCGGGGCCAGAAAGCCGACATAATTGGTGATCAGGCCGACCAGCAGCGCGCCGAGAAAACTGCCGCTCACCGAACCGAGCCCGCCGATGACGACGACGGTGAACAGCAGCACGGTCAGCTCGCCGCCGAGCGCGGCGGTGACCGTGCCGGCATAGACCGCCCACATCGCCCCGCCCACGCCGGCCAGCGCCGTTCCTACGGCAAAGACGAAGACGAACAGGCGGCGCACCCGGTAGCCGAGCGCCTCGACCATCTCACGGTCCTCGACGCCGGCGCGCACCACGAGCCCGATCCGCGTGCGCGCCAGCACCAGCCGCAGTGCGAGGAACGCCGCCAGCCCCAGCCCGGCGGCGACCAGGCGGAATTTCTCCACCGCACCGCCAGCAACGATGAAGCTGCTGGCCAGCGAGGCCGGCTTCGCCAGCGTCAGCGCATCCGGCCCCCAGATCACCACGCTCATCTGTTCCGCGACGATCATGGCGCCGACGGTGATGAGGATCTGGCGCAGATGCGCGCCATAGACGCGGCGGATGACGACTCGCTCGAAGGCGAGGCCCAGCCCGCCGCAGACCAGAGCCGCAGCGCCGCCGGCCGCGACCAGCGCCAGCAGGTTCGCTGCCAGACCAGGCGCGGCAACGAGCCCCGGCAGCCGCGCCCAGACACTGGCGGCGATGAAGGCGCCGAAGCCGACGAAGGCGCCATGGGCGAAGTTCAGCACATCCATCAGGCCGAAAATCAGCGTCAGGCCCGAGGCCATGAGAAACAGCAGCATC
>JAJZFF010000169.1 GCA_021805485.1 Pseudomonadota bacterium | reverse complement strand
AAATCAATATTTCATGAGTCTTTTTGGGCTCGATTTCAGACCTGTTTCCATTTACGGGGCAACAAGCCGTGCACCTGCACGCCGACTTGCATGGCATCACCCATTGGATGCGGATGCGCCACGGCGCACCGGCACCCGGCCCCAAATGCCTTGCCGGATGTCTCTCTGGCGTTTTTCGTCTCAATAATTGAGCATCCCGTGCGCGAGCAAAACGCAACGAAATCCGTCATGATTTTTTACATCATTTCGAGCTAAAAATGAGTATTGCGTTGATAATATTGTCTATTTTTGTTTGGCGTGATTTTTGCCCTGTGCAGTGCGGCGGCGTTCCTTCGGGCTACGCCGCTTGGACGCTGTAGCCGGCATGAACCGGCTCAAAAAGGAGAAATTCATGAGATCGCATTATCTGAGATCGGCCATTTTCGGCGTCGCGGCGCTCGGCGCATTAAGCATCGCCGGAACATGCGCCGCGCGAGCTGACACCGTCAGCTGGGTTTTCTACAACCATAGCGGCAACAACAGTGTCATCACTGGCGGCCCAGGTGGAACCATCATCGACGGCACGTCAGGGACCCAGTCTGTCACGTTCAGCAGCACACCCGCCCTAAGCCCAGGACAGTCAGTGACGCTGACCCCTTTCGGTCCCACGAACGGCAAATCTGGCCCGACGCTACATTTATTTCAAAAGAATGGCCAATACCCAACGACCACCGGCGTTCAACCCGGTGAGCAGGGTATCGGCCTGACCAACGACCCTACGGGCCAGGGCGAGATCAGTGCCAACGTGATCAACAGCTTCGTGCAGGTTGATATATCCGGCCTTTCAAGCCCACCCCTGAATACGCTCAATCTCGGCTTCTCGATGGGCAGCCTTCCGGGTGGCGATCAATGGGCGGTCTACGGCTCGAACAGCAATGGCAGCTACAACGCGGGAGATCTTCTGGACGCTGGCGGCGCGTATACCGGCACGTTATCAAACGTGATCGGCTCGTGGAACTATCTCGATGTGGTCGCAACCAAGAACAACGTGTTGCTTTCGACGATAACTGCGACCGTTCCCGAGCCTGGCTCGTTCATTCTGCTGGGCACGGGCCTGCTCGGCCTCGGCCTCGTCGCGCGCCGCAAGCGCCGCCGTGCCTGATTCCAAAATGGCCCCGGAGCGATCCGGGGCCTTCTCGTTCAGGGTTCCTCGAATTGCATCGAGTGTCGAATTAATCAGCTATACCGCTTCTCGCCTCGCCTGACCGTGACGGTTTCGTGTCAACGGGCTCAGGTCCGCACTCCCGCGCCAGCCGCCACGACGTCCGCACCCGATAGCCCGCCCGCCAGCACATCACGTCGAACCGCGCCTTCACCGAAAAACGGCCCCGGATGATGGCTCCGGGGCCGGTGCGCAAGGAGGTCCAAATGCAAGCGAGGCATCATGGACGATCCTCGTCGCTCGCGTGTAACGTCGGCGTTTCATAATGTCTCGGCCCAGCGGGCGGGACGCGCGTCCGCCGGCCTGATGGCCGCCTCGCCCGGCGCCCGCTCCCAATCCCGGCTGGGTTGCCATCTGGCCGACCTCCTGCTCGCCCTCCGTCGAGCCCGTATCTTTCGATCTTGTGAACACGCTCACCGCAACGTGGGCACTCCCGGCGCCCGCGCCCGGTTGACCCTCTCCCGGCCCGCAAGCACAAGGCGCTCAGCACGATACAAGTGCTTATGCTCCCACTTTCCGTTGGCAGCCGGTTCTCCTCCAAAGCCCGGCTGCCACTTTTTTCCCGGCGATCGCAAGTCATCGCCCATGAAGCCAGCTCGTGATGTTCGCTATTGTTTAATAGTTTAACCCTATGGAGCAATTGATTTCTTCATTATATTACGTTATCATAAAATGTATAAATAATTAACCATATATCAAAAAAATGCCTCTCTTCGCATTATCTGGATGGGTACATGAGCGTTCGGGCGCTTCTCCTGGCGGGGGCATTCGCGCTTTCCTTACCGGGGCCGATGATCAGGCCCGGCCGCCTGCCGCCGATTCTCGTCGTTTCGCATCGCCGCGCGACGACGTTCCTCACCGAGACCGCCCCGCTGCTCGACATGGAGTGGTGGGCGGTCGTTGCTGTCCGCTGCCATTTCCGCTCCACGCGCTGGCAATCTCTGGTTGAACAACAAATCGCCTACGATGCCGCCGATGCGGCCCGGACCCTCTGGCCCGAGGACAGCGGCCGGCAAGGCGCCGAACTCTCCATCTTCACCGACACCCAGACCGTGACGCGCCTCAAGGCGGCATCCACGCGCGGCACGCAATGCGCCGCCCTCGTCTCCACCAGCCGGCTGGATGAACTCGACCGGATGGCCAAGGCCGCCGGATGGTGATCCGCCCCGACCGGCTCAGCGTCCGGCTCAGCGTCCGGCTCAGGGCCCGGCCTCGTCGTCGCGATCGGCCAGGCGCGCCTGCAGCCGCCGCCTGAAAATCAGCCAGTCGAGACACCAGACCGTCAGGCCGGTGAACCCGAGAAGCATGAATCCCAGCATCCAGGGGTGAACCAGGAGCGAATTCAGCCTGATGAAGATGTTTCCCATGTCCATGTGCCGCTCGGATCAAGCGATCGCTTTCGTGCCATCGGGATACCCCCGAATCCCCCGCCCCGCCAAGGGGTCGCCATCGCCCCGCAGCACCCGTTGTTGAACCGGCCGCCCGCCGGACCGATATCGGGAGGGCTCACGTGCAACCCGCTCGCGGAGGAGAGAACGATGACAGGACACCGGATACGCGGCACCGCCGCGGCGATCGTGTTTGTCGCAACGCTCGGGGCCTGGCAGGCCGCGCAGGCGCAGCCGGTCAGCCAGCTCGAACAGGCGGCGCGGAACGGCAATGTCGCCGCCGCGACCTATCTCGGCTCGCTCTACGAAAACGGCCAGGGCGTCCCGCGGGATGATGCGATGGCCGCCCACTGGTTCGCCTTCGCGGCCAGGCGCGGCGATCCCGTCGCCCAGAACAACCTCGCCATGATGTACCAGACCGGCCAGGGCGTCCCGCAGGACACGAGGCGGGCGATCGAGCTCTATCGCCAGGCTGCCGGCCAGGGCAACGAAACCGCGCGGCAGAACCTTTCCGCGCTGGAAGCCTATCTGCGGTCGCAGCCCCGCCCGCCGCAAAACCCCTGAACCGGCCTTTCGCACCCCTCGTACGCCTCCTTGCGGCGCCTCGCCGCGCCTGGGGGCGAAACGCCCAGAGGACGGCAACGACGAAGCCGCCCGTGGCATAGCGCACCCGGTTCGCCATAATGTTGCGGACTCTTGTCACGACGTTTCACGCCGCAGGCCGCCTTCCCCCGAAGGCGATCACCCCTTTGAGCAGATGTCGAAATACCGACGGCGGGATTACAAATTCGATACCGGCCATGCGTTCCGGCGGGGTGCCCCCGGAACCGATATGGCCATACGCCTATAGCGTCTGACTCTGGGCAGTCCCCCAACCGAAAGGCAGTACGGCAATGGCGTCCCCGCGTTCGCGTCCCGGCAACTGGTTCGAGTGCGTGTGCGCCAGGAGCGTCACGCTCTACGATCATCCATTGCGCGCCGCGGCGGTGATCGTCATCGCCGCCCTGGCCGTCTCGGCGCCCTTCCTGCTTTGATCTCCCGCCCTGAAATTCGTGGCTGAATTTCAGGGACAAGCAGTCTGTTTCGCACCGGCATGTGATGGCGGGGATGGACATCCGGGCACCAGCCCGAAAGCAAGCGGCCCCGGATCTCTCCGGGGCCGGCGCACGAGGTGCCCCGCGCCTTGTCCAGAGGCGCGGAACGAAATCCTGTTACGTGAGACGAATTGGGCTGTCGATATTCGTTTTAACGCGATTCTTGTGCCGTATACGGAAGCATGCTCCGGCCCTCGCGCCCCCGCTCACGCCGCCGCCGCGACCCGCCGCGCCCGGTTCACCGCGAAATACAGCGCGCCGGAGACGACCAGCCCGACCAGCCAGCTGATATCGGCGCCACCCAGCGCGCGGGCGATCGGCCCCTCGTATAGCTCGGCATTCATGAACGGGATCTCGACGAGAATGCCGACGGCGTAGATCGCCATGGTCGACCAGTTGATCCGCCGGTAGATGCCGGCGGGGTCATAGATCGCGCCGATATCGTAGCGCCCCTGCCGCACCAGATAGAAATCCGTCAGGTTGATCGCCGTCCACGGCACGAAAACGTAGAGCAGCAGCAACAGGAAATTGGTCATCCCGTCGACGAAGCTGCCGCTCGCGAGGATGGCGAGCGCCGTGCCGATCACCGCGATCGCGGCGCCGACGCCGATCCGCAGCGCGCTGCCCCGGGCCAGCACCGCCCGCGCCAGCGTCGTGTCGCCGCCGGCGGTCAGGATCGTGCCGGTGGACATCG
>JAJZFF010000447.1 GCA_021805485.1 Pseudomonadota bacterium | reverse complement strand
ACGTGGAATGGCATTACATCGCGCCCGGCAAGCCCCAGCAAAACGGGTTCGTCGAGAGCTTCAACGCCCGGCTCCGGGACGAGTGCCTGAACGAGACCTTGTTCACGAGCCTGCCTCAAGCGAGGTCGGTGCTGGCCGCCTGGCGTCACGACTATAATCATCACCGCCCCCATTCGAGCCTGGGCAACAAAACACCGGCAGAGGCGGCGGGAAAAATCAGCGGCGCGCCGGGTTGGGGGTTAACCCCCAACCCGGCTGTTGCACCTACGCCCAATCGTGGGCACCATTCGGCGATTAGACTCTACTCCTGAATGGCGGGAACTCGGGGCTCAGACCAATGACCAAACCTCGTCCCAGGAGCCGGCCGTCGAGGCCTTGCTGTATTCTGTCGCGCGGTTCTCGAAGAAATTCGCGTGCTCGACCGCGTTCAGCATCTCGTCAAGCCAGGGCAGCGGATTTTTGTCGACGTGGAAAAGCGGGTTGAGTCCGAGCTGGAGCAGGCGGCGATCCGCAATATAGCGGATGTAGCGCTTCACCTCGTCGGCGGTCAGCCCCTCGACGGCGCCGAACTCGAAGGCGAGGTCGATGAAGGCATCCTCGTGGTCGACGATGGTGGCGCAGCAGAGATAGATTTCGCGGCGCAGTTCCTCGGTCCAGATTTCCGGGTTCTCGGCGACGAAGGTGCGGAACAGCCGGATGATCGACAGGCAGTGCAGGCTTTCGTCGCGCACCGACCAGGAAACGATCTGGCCCATGCCCTTCATCTTGTTGAATCGCGGGAAATTCAGCAGGATCGCGAAGGAGGCGAAGAGCTGCAACCCCTCGGTGAAGGCGCCGAACGCTGCCAGCGTCTTGGCGATCTCGTGCTTCGAGTCGACGCGGAATTCCTGCATGTAGTCATACTTGTCCTTCATCTCCTTGTATTTGAGGAAGGCCGAGTATTCGACTTCGGGCATGCCGATCGTGTCGAGCAGGTGCGAGTAGGCGGCGATATGGATGGTCTCGATGTTCGAGAAGGCCGAGAGCATCATCAGCACCTCGGTCGGTTTGAACACCTGGCTGTAGTGCTTCATGTAGCAGTTGTTCACCTCGACATCCGCCTGGGTGAAGAAGCGGAAGATCTGGGTCAGCAGGTTGCGCTCGCCCTCCGTGAGGTTGCGGTGCCAGTCCTTCACGTCATCCGCGAGGGGAACTTCCTCCGGCAGCCAGTGGACGCGCTGCTGGGTGAGCCACGCCTCGTAAGCCCAGGGGTAGCGGAAGGGCTTGTAGACCGGGTTTTCCGTGAGAAGGTCGAAATGCGCGGGCGTTTCGACCGGGATGGGCGCGGCGGTATCGGCGGCGGTGACGGACATTCAGGCAGATCCTCGGAAAGACGTGGGAATGCGGCTGCCGGCCTTACTGGCAGGCCAGGCACTCCTCGTAATTGGTCGTGCTTGCGGCGGCGGCAACCAGCGGGGCCGGCGCGGCGCGGCCGGCGGCATCGCCATGCTCGTGCCGCTGTACCTTCTCGCTCACCGTGTCGGCCCGCTGGATGGAGAGCGAGCGGCAGTAATAGAGCGACTTCACGCCCTTCTTCCAGGCCTGGAAATGGATCTGGTGCAGATCCCGCTTGTGGACATTGGCGGGTAGGAACACGTTGATCGACTGGCTCTGGCAGATATGCGGCGTGCGGTCGGCGGCGTGCTCGATCACCCAGCGCTGGTCGAGCTCGAAGGCGGTCTTGAAGACGGCCTTCTCGTCATCCGAGAGGAAATCGAGATGCTGGACCGAGCCCTTGCT
The DNA here is from genome assembly GCA_021805485.1 of Pseudomonadota bacterium. The sequence continues at coordinate 2,749 of JAJZFF010000447.1, read as the reverse complement.
GACGGTGATGTTCGACCACGTCTCCTCATCGTCGCGCCCCTTGGCGGCGAGAAGCTTCTGCAGGTGGCGGTTGCGCACCGAGAAACTGCCGGACAGGGTTTTCTGCAGGAAGACATTGGCGGCGATCGGCTCGATGCCGGGGCTGGAATTGCCGGCGATGATCGAGATCGAGGCGGTCGGCGCGATCGCGATCTTGTGCGAGAAGCGCTCCATCACACCGTATTCGGCGGCGTCGGGGCAGGGGCCGCGTTCCTCGGCGAGCTTGCGTGAGGCGGCATCGGCGCCGGCGCGGATGTGGCGGAAGATGCGGATGTTCCAGGCCTTCGCCATCGCGCTCTCGAACGGAATGTTGAGCGACTGCAGCAGTGAGTGGAACCCCATGACCCCGAGGCCGACCGAGCGCTCGCGCATCGCGGCGTATTGGGCCCGGGCCATCGAGTCCGGCGCGTTGTCGATAAAATCCTGCAAGACATTGTCGAGGAAGCGCATCAAGTCCTCGATGAACTGCGGATTGTCGTGCCATTCGAGCCAGGTCTCGAGATTGATCGACGACAGGCAGCAGACGGCGGTGCGCTGCTGGCCGTGATGGTCAAGGCCGGTGGGCAGGGTGATCTCGGCGCAGAGATTGGAGGTTTTCACCTCGAGGCCGGCGAGCTTGTGATGCTCGGGGCGGGCATTGTTCACGTGATCGGCGAAGATGATGTAGGGTTCGCCGGTCTCGATCCGGGCGGTAAGAATGCGGATCCAGAGCGAGCGGGCCGACACCGAGCGGACATGCGCGCCGTCCTTGGGCGAGGTGAGGGCCCACATCTCGTCCGCCTCCACGGCGCGCATGAACGCATCGGAGACCAGGATGCCATGATGCAGGTTCAGCGCCTTGCGGTTCGGATCGCCGCCGGTGGGACGGCGGATCTCGATGAATTCCTCGACCTCGGGATGCGAGATCGGCAGGTAGACGGCAGCCGAGCCGCGGCGCAGCGAACCCTGGCTGATCGCGAGCGTCAGGCTGTCCATCACCCGGATGAAGGGAACGACGCCGGAGGTCTTGCCGTTCTGGCCGACCTTCTCGCCGATCGAGCGCAGGTTGCCCCAGTACGAGCCGATGCCGCCGCCCTTTGAGGCGAGCCAGACATTCTCGTTCCAGAGATCGACGATGCCTTCCAGACTGTCCGACGCCTCGTTGAGGAAGCAGGAGATCGGCAGGCCGCGCTTGGTGCCGCCGTTCGAGAGAACCGGGGTGGCCGGCATGAACCACAGCTTGCTGATGTAGTCGTAGAGCCGCTGGGCGTGCTCGGCATCGTCGCCATAATAGGAAGCGACGCGGGCGAACAGGTCCTGATAGCCCTCGCCCGGCATCAGGTAGCGGTCGTTCAGCGTGGCGCGGCCGAATTCGGTGAGCAGCGAATCGCGCGAGCGGTCGATCCTGATCTGATAACCCCCACGGATCTGCACGTCGGTGTCGAGCAATGCGGGTTCGGGTCGGTTGATCGCGTTCATTGCAGAGGGGGCTCCCGTCGTTTCGGCGGAGGACATAACAACATATTGGGTAGGCATCACGCAATCGCCACTAGATCAAGTTGATCTAAAAAAATCCCTTGCACCGAGTCGAACAGGGCCGCTCGTATGTGTTCGTTGTTTGTTCTTATGCTAGACGCTTGGCGCCAGCCCGGCAAGCGGGTGACCGCACAATGGCGAATCGATGCGAAGGCCCGCACGATCGAATCGCGCGGGCCTTCAGAACCGGTGGAGTGGTCGGGCGTCGCGGTTCAGTGCAATCCCTTGCAGAACGCCTGGATCCGGGTGCAGGCGTCGCGCAGCGCCTCGGTCGAGGTCGCGTAGCTGACCCGGAAATAGCCGGGATAGACGAAGGCCGAGCCATGCACGGCGGCCACCCCCTGCTCGTCCAGAAGCGCCGTGACGAAGGCCTCGTCATCGACGATTTTTGTGCCGCCCGCCGAGGTCTTACCCAGGCAGCCGGCGATCGAGGGGAAGACGTAGAACGCGCCCTCGGGCTTCGAGCAGGTGATGCCCGGCGCTTCGTTCAGCATGGAGACCACGAGATCCCGGCGCTCGCGGTAGGCGGCGCGCATCACGTCGATCGCGTCCTCCGGGCCTTCCAGCGCGGCGAGGGCCGCGGCCTGGCTGACCGAGGAGGTGTTCGAGGTCGACTGGCTCTGCAGCTTGTCCATCGCCTTGATGAGCTGAACCGGTGCGCCGCAGAAGCCGATTCGCCAGCCGGTCATCGCATAGGCCTTGGAGCAGCCGTTCATCGTCACCGTGCGTTCGCGCAGCCTGGGCTCGACGCCGACGATGGTGGCAGCAGCAAAGCCGTCATAGACGAGCTTTTCATAGATATCGTCGGTGAACACCCAGATGTCGGGGTGGCGCAGCAGCACGTCGCAGATCGGGCGGAGGTCTTCCGCCGAATAGGCCGCCCCGGTCGGGTTCGAGGGCGAGTTCAGCATCAGCCACTTGGTCTTCGGCGTGATCGCCGCCTCGAGATCCTCGGCGCGCAGCTTGAAGCCGTTGTTCTGGCTGCAGGGGACGAAGACCGGCTTGCCCTCGGCGAGCTGGACGATGTCCGGATAGCTGACCCAGCACGGTGTCGGGATGATCACCTCGTCGCCGGCCTCGACGGTGGCGAGCATGGCGTTGAAGATGACCTGCTTGCCGCCGGTCGAGACGATGATCTCCTGCGGCGTGTAGTCGATCCCGTTGTCGCGCTTGAATTTCGCGGCGACGGCCTTGC
>JAJZFF010000038.1 GCA_021805485.1 Pseudomonadota bacterium | reverse complement strand
CGCGCCGCGTCCTGCTGCCCGCGTTCGGCGCCTATACCGGCGGGCTCGACATCAGCCATCCGGAGATCGCCGCGCTGTTCCCCCGCGGCGGCCGCGCCTTTCTGCTCGGCCGGGAGCGGCTCTACAGTTTCGTGATCCGGCGCTGAGCAAGGCTTTGCAAGCGGCGTTTCGACCACATTTCGGCTCGGATGAGAGACCGGACCATGATGACGCCAGGCGACGCCGCCCCCGTGCTGCTCTGGCTGCGTGCCGAGCTGCGTCTGGACGATAATCCGGCCCTGGCCGGTGCGCTCGCCTCGGGACGGCCGGTGCTGCCGGTGTTCGTGCTCGACGACCTGGCGCCAGGCCATTGGGCGCCGGGTGGCGCGGCGCGCTGGTGGCTGCATCACAGCCTGACCGCCCTCGCTGCCGATCTCGCCGCCCGCGGAGCGCCGCTGGTGCTGCGCCGTGGCGAGGCGCGGCGCGAGATTCCGCGCCTCGTGGCAGAGACCGGCGCGCTCGAGGTGCACGCCGGCAGTCCGACCGAACCGTGGGCGCGGTACCAGACGGAAGCGCTCGGGCGCGACCTCGCCGGGCAGGGCCGCCGGCTCGTGCTCCATCGCACCCGCGCCCTGTTCGATCCCGACACGGTTCGTACCGGCGCGGGCGGCCGCTTTTCGGTGTTCTCGCCTTTTGCCCGCGCCTGCCACGCGCGCGGCCTGATGGACCCGCCGTGCCCGCTCCCCGCCCGGATCCCGAGCCCGCCGCCGCCGCCGTCGGACCGGCTGGCGGACTGGGGCCTGACCCCGCGCGCGCCAGACTGGGCCGGTGGGCTGGCCGCCACCTGGCGCCCCGGCGAGGCCGGCGCCCGTGCTGCCCTGCGGGCGTTCCTCGACGCCAATCTCGCCGACTATGACCGCCGGCGCGACGTGCCCGGCGTCGAGGCGACCTCACGCCTTTCGCCGCATCTCGCCTGGGGGGAGATCTCGCTCCGCAGCGTCTGGCTCGCCGCCGTCGGCGCCGGACAGGGCAGGGGGCTGACCAGCTTCCTCAACGAGCTGCTCTGGCGGGAATTCTCCCAATACCTGCTGCATCACCATCCGCACCTGCCGGAGGAGCCGCTGCGCGCCGAGTTCGCCCGCTTCCCGTGGCGCCAGGATCCAGCGGCGCTGCGCGCCTGGCAGCGCGGGCGCACCGGCATCCCCCTGGTCGATGCGGGCATGCGCGAGCTTTGGCAGACCGGCTGGATGCACAACCGCGTGCGCATGGTCACAGCCTCCTATCTGGTCAAGCATCTGCTGATCTCCTGGCGGGAGGGCGCGGCCTGGTTCTGGGACACGCTGGTCGATGCCGATCTCGGCTCGAACAGTGCGAGCTGGCAGTGGGTGGCTGGCTGCGGCGCAGACGCCGCGCCCTATTTCCGCGTTTTCAACCCGGTGCTGCAGGGCCAGAAATTCGATCCCGACGGCGCCTATGTGCGCCGGTTCGTGCCGGAACTGGCCCGGCTCCCCGACCGCTTCCTGCACGCGCCGTGGGAGGCGCCGGACGCGGTGCTGGCGGCCGCGCGGGTCCGACTCGGGGTCACCTATCCGCGGCCGGTGGAACTGCCGGCAGCGGGGCGCGAACGGGCCTTGGCCGCATTTCAGAGCCTGGACCGGAGCCTCGCGTGAATCGCCCGCTTTCGTTGGCCCTGGTCAACGCTCCCTGCGCCGTGATCCTGGGCTGCCCGCGAGCGCCTTCGCCACGCGCCGAGCCGGGGCTGCGCGCGCCGATCGCGGCGCGGGCATGAGTCAGGGGCTCGTTCCATCCGGTGCCCCGGTGCGCATCATCGGTGACGTGCATGGCGATGCCCGCGCCTTCGCCCATGCGGTCGCGACCGAGCGGTTCGTGATCCAGCTCGGCGATCTCGTCGACTATGGGCCCGACAGTGCAGCGGTACTGACGACGATGTTTGCCCTGATCGATGCCGGACGCGGCCTGTTCCTGCTCGGCAATCACGATTTCAAGCTGGCCCAGGTGTTGCTCGGGCGGGCGGTGGCGACGGCACCGGCGCTGTTGGCCACCCTTGCGGCCTTGCCCGCCTCGATGGTGCCGCGCACGCTCGACGAGATCGCCGCCGCGCCCGCCTGGGTGCAACTCGGCTCGCGCGTGTTCGTCCACGCCGGCTTCCACAGCGCCATGCTCGAGGGGCCACCCCCGCGGCCGACCCCGATCGCCGCGGGACGGATCGACGGCGTGCTGGCCCGCGCGCTCTATGGCGAGCCGACCGGCCGCATCCAGGCGGACGGCTTCCCCGAGCGCAGTCTGCGCTGGGTCGATCGCATTCCCCAAGGCATCACCGTCTATTGCGGCCACGACCAGCGCAGCCGCGATGGCCGGCCCTACGTTCGCAAGGGCCGCGGCGGCGGCAGCGCCGTGTTCCTCGATACCGGCGCCGGCAAGGGTGGGCATCTGTCCTGGATCGATCTTCCCCCCGAAGGCTGACCGGCTGCTCCCTGGCGCTCACCGGTCGCTGTCCGCCGCCAGCCCGAGCCAGCGGAAGAGCCGGCACTTCCAGCGATCGGCGAGCAGGATGAACATGGCCGCGGCGGCGGTCGTGGTGGCGATGACCAGAGGGTCGAGCCGCGGCATCAGCACACCGGACGCGGTCAGACCGATGCCCAGCGCGATATTGCCCGCGGCCGCCACGAGCAGCGCCGGTGCCGGGCGGGAGGCCCAGAACGGCCCCCGCTCGCGGACCATGAACGCGCTCGCCTGGCTCCCCAGCGTCAGCACCAGAAAGGCGAGGCTCGGCGCCGCGGCCGGGTCGATCGCGAAGCCGCGCAGCCCGCCCCAGAGCACCGCAAGCGAAAACGCTGCCTTCGCCAGCCCGAGGCCGAGCGCGGCGAGGACGTACGGGCGGGGCGCGAACCGTTCGGGCAGCGCGGCGGGACGGACATTGTCCGCGACCAACGCCATGGTGAGAAAATCATTGCTCACCAGCAACAGAACCATCAGCAGCGGCGTCATCACCGCCAGGCCGAACAGGGGCAGCGCGGCGGCGATGACCAGGCCCATCTCGAACTTCTTCAGCAGCGTGCTCAGCGCGTAGGCGCCGGCGCGGCGCTGCACCCGGCGGCTTTCGCGCACGGCGGCGAGGATGTCGCCCAGCCCAGGGTTGGTCAGCACCAGTGCAGCGGCGGATTTGGCCGCGTCGGTGGCGGAAGCGACCGCGATGCCGACCTCCGCTTGGCGCAGCGCCGGCGCATCGTTTACGCCGTCGCCGCACATGCCGACGATGTGGCCCTCCGCTTGCAGCGCACGCACGAGCCGCAATTTGTCCTCCGGAAAGACGCCGGCATAGACGCCATAGCCCGGCGGGGGGCGATGATCGGCGAGCTCGGCCTCCGGACAGAGCCCGCCGCTGATCCCGACGGCTTCGGCGACGGCGGTGGCCGTGGCGGCCGCGTCACCGGTCACCATCACCGTGCGGATGCCCAGCCCGCGAAGCTCGGTGATCAGAGCGGCCGAATCCGCGCGGGGCGGATCGCTCAGTGCCAGCAGCCCGGCGATGCGGGCCGGCGTGTCCCCCCGCCCGATGGCCACCGCGATCACCCGATGCCCCTCGCCGGCGAGGGCTGCGGCGCGGGCCTGCCACGTCCCGCCGACGCTCGGCTCGCCGACAGCCGTGGCCAGCGCCGCCGGTGCGCCCTTGAGCACCCGCACGGGCAACCCAGCCGCGTCCGTGCCGGCGCCCGCGGCGTATTTGCGCGCCGGATCGAAGGGTGTGAAGCGCGTCCGGCTCCAGCCCGGGGCGGCGCCTGAGGCGGTCATCACCGCCTGGTCCACGGGATCGGACGAGCCTTCCGGGCTCGCCAGCGCCGCGGCGGCGAGGATGTCGGCGGTCGTGAACGGCGCGAAGGCTTCGGCCGAGGCCACCGTGGCGCGGTTCTGGGTCAGCGTGCCGGTCTTGTCGGAGCAGAGCACATCCATGCCCGCCGCGTCGTGGATGGCCGAGAACCGGGCGATCAGCACGCCATTGCGCGCGGCGGCCAGCGCGCCGAGGGCGGCGGCCAGCGTGAAGGCGGCCGGCAGCGCCACCGGGATCGCCGCCAGCAGGATCGTCACCGCCAACGGCGCGATGGCGTCGAGCCCCAGGCCGATGGCGTGGCCGTAGGCGACGACGGCGATGGCCAGCCCGCCATTGGCCAGCGCCAGTGCCCGGGTGACGACGGCGACCTCGGCCTCCTGCCGGCTCGGCCCGCCAGCGGTCTTCACCAGGTCCGCGGTGCGGCCGAAAAAGCTGCGCGCGCCGGTTGCGACCGTCTCACCGACCGCCTCGCCGACCCGGACCAGGGCCCCGGCATAGGCGATGCGGCCGGCACCGATGTCGACGGTGAGCGATTCCCCCGTCAAAGCCGACT
>JAJZFF010000478.1 GCA_021805485.1 Pseudomonadota bacterium | reverse complement strand
GCTTCCTGCTCGCCCTGCTCAAGCGCGTGCCGCGCCAGGGCGACGCGATCGCCTTCGGCGGCTGGCGCTTCGAGGTGCTGGCGATGAACGGCCGCCGGGTGGAACTCGTGCGCGTCAGCCGCGATCCCACGGCCGTGCCGTGAAATTAGGCTTTCATTAAGTCCCGCCTGCTATGCGGGGTCGGTGATCCACGCTGCTAGGCCCAGCCTGTCAAGGGGAGCCCGATCCATGAAACGCCATCCCGTCAGGATTGTCGTCCCGTCCGCCGGCCGGTCGCGGGGCCGGTGACGATGGTCTGGATACTGGCCGGCATCGTCCTGGCCGCGGCCGGCGCCATCGCCGCCATTCTGCTCGGCGTCCGCCGCCGCATCTCCGCCCTCGCGCGGGATCTGAACGCCGTGGCGATCGCCGCGAGCGAGGCGCATCGCGACATGGTCGCGCAGAACGGGCTCGACCGGAACATCGATGGCCTGCGCGCCCGTCTCGCGGCCCTCGGCCCGGCGCGCATCGAGAACGACGAACTCTGGTTCGGCGCCTACCGCATCAATGGCGACGATCGTGTCGTCGACGAGATCAAGACGCAATACGGCGGCGCCGTGACCATCTTCATGCGCGACGTCCGGGTGGCCACGAATGTCCAGAAGCCGGACGGCACCCGCGCGGTCGGCACGAGGCTCGCCCCCGGCCCGATCCACGATGCCGTGCTCGGCATGGGCAAGACCTATCGCGGCGAGGCGGAAATCCTCGGCGAACCCTATTTCGCCATCTACGAGCCGGTCATCGCCAACCACGAGACGATCGCGATCATCTTCGTCGGCGTCAGGAAGCTGGACCTGCCGGAGGGGACGGTGACCGGCGATCCGCGCAGCATGGCCTGCATCCGCGCCGATCTCGATTCCCTGCGGAAGGTGCTCGCCGAGCAGGTCAGGACGGCCGGGGAAGCGATCGCCCTGCGGCAGCTCTCCGAGGATACGCGGCGCGCCCTCGATGCCGAGCGTGTCACGCGCGCCCACCAGCAGGCGCACGCGATCGCCGCCCTCGGCACCGGCCTCGAGCGCCTCGCCGGCGGCGACCTGCTGTTCCGGCTCGACGAGAAGCTGGCCGCGGAATACGAAAAGCTCCGCACCGACTTCAACGGCGCGATCCGCCAGCTTCACGACGCGATGGCGATGATCGCCCGCAACGCCGACGCGGTGCGTTCGGGCGCGCAGGAAATCACCGCGGCGTCGGACGATCTGGCCCGCCGCACCGAACAGCAGGCCGCGACGCTCGAACAGACGGCCGCGGCGCTGGAACAGATCACCGCCACCGTGCGGCGCACCGCCGCCGGCACCGGCGAGGCCCGGAAACTGGTCGGCGACGCGCGCTCCGAGACCGATCATTCGGGCGAGATCGTGCAGCGCGCGGTCGCGGCGATGAGCGCGATCGAGGCGTCATCCCGCCAGATCGGGCAGATCAGCGGGCTGATCGACGAAATTGCCTTCCAGACCAACCTCCTCGCCCTGAATGCCGGCGTCGAGGCGGCGCGCGCGGGCGAGGCCGGCCGCGGCTTCGCCGTCGTCGCCACCGAGGTCCGCGCCCTGGCCCAGCGCTCGGCCTCCGCCGCGCGCGAGATCCAGCAGCTCATCGCCACCTCGGATCGCGAGGTCGGCGCCGGCGTCGAACTCGTGGGCGAAACCGGCGCCGCGCTCGAGCGCATCGCCCGGCAGGTCTCGGCGCTCAACGGCCTGATCGTCGACATCGCGGCCTCGTCGGAAGAACAGTCGACCGGGCTCGCCGAGGTCAACACCGCCGTCAACCAGATGGATCAGGTGACCCAGCAAAACGCCGCCATGGTCGAGCAGACCACCGCGGCCAGCCACGGCATGTCGTCCGAAGCGGCGACCCTGGCGGAGTTGCTCAGCCGGTTCCGCATCGCCGCCGGCGCCAACGTGGTGCGGCTGCCCGCAAAGGTCGCCTGAACCGCGCGGGGTCCGCTCGCCGCCCGGCGGAAAGCCCGCCGGGTGCCGCCCTCACGCGTGGATCAGCGTGCCGATGCCGCCTTCGGTGAACAGTTCCAGCAGGCAGGCATGGGGCACGCGGCCATCGACGATCGTCGCCCCCTTCACACCCTGTCGCACCGCCTCGATGCAGGTTTCGACCTTCGGAATCATCCCGCCGGAAATCGTCCCGTCGGCGCGCAGCGCCTCGACCTCGGCGATGCTGAGATCGGGAATGAGCTTGCCGTTGCGGTCGAGCACGCCGGCGACATCGGTCAGCATCAGCAGCCGGTTGGCGCCGAGCGCGCCGGCGATGGCGCCCGCCACCGTATCGGCGTTGATGTTGTAGGTCGCGCCATCCGCGCCGACGCCGACGGGGGCGACGACGGGGATGAGCCCGGCGCCGGTCAGCGCATGGATCACCCGGACATCGACATGCTCCGGCTCGCCGACGAAGCCGAGATCGAGCGCGCGCTCGATCGCGCCCTCGGGGTCGCGCGTCGTCCGCGTCAGCTTGCGCGCGCGGATCAGCCCGCCATCCTTGCCGCAGATGCCGACGGCCAGCGCGCCGGCCCGGTTGATCAGCCCGGCGACCATCTTGTTGACGGTGCCGGCGAGGACCATCTCGACCACCTCGACCATCGCCGCGTCGGTCACCCGCAGGCCATCGACGAAGGTGGACTGGATCGCCAGCCGCTTGAGCATCGCGTTGATCTGCGGCCCGCCGCCATGCACCACCACGGGATTGATGCCGACCTGCTTGAGCAGGGCGATGTCGCGCCCGAATTCCTCGGCGAGCGATTCCTCGCCCATCGCGTGGCCGCCATATTTCACCACGATCGTCGCCCCGGCATAGCGGCGCAGATAGGGCAGGGCGAGGGCGACGATGCGGGCCTGTTCGGCGGCGTCGGCGTGGCGGTCGGAAATCGTCATGACGGCAGGATCTTTCCTTGCTTTTCCGGCGGTCCAGAGCGTCACCCGACCGGATGGGGTCATCTGGTCGGATAAAGATGCTCTAATTTTCAATACGATAGAGCACTGCATCCGATCCGGCAGGATCGGAAAGTGCTCTATGGAACCGGGCGCGGGCGGTCAAGCCAGCAGGCCGTGGATCACCGCGCGCAGTTCGGCAATGCCGGCGCCGGTTTCGCCGGAGGTGACGAGCACCTCGTTCAGCGCCGCCGGATGCCGCCGGGCGATCGCCCCGATCGAGGCGAGCTTGCTGGCGAGGGCCTCGGGTTTCATCTTGTCGGCCTTGGTCAGCACGACCTGGAAGGACACCGCCGCCTGGTCGAGCAGTTCCATCACCGCGTGGTCGGCCGGCTTGTCCTCGATCCGCGCGTCCATCAGCAGCAGGACGCGGCGCAGGTTGGGCCGGCCGCGCAGATAGCGGAACATCAGGCCCTGCCAGTCCCGCTTCACCGCCTTGGGGGCGGCGGCGTAGCCATAGCCCGGCATGTCGACGATGGTCAGCGGTCCGTCGCCGATGCGGAAGAAGTTGAGCTGGCGGGTGCGCCCCGGCGCCTGGGCGACGCGGGCGAGCGCCACCTGGCCGGTGATCGCGTTGATCAGCGTCGACTTGCCGACATTCGAGCGGCCGGCGAGGGCGATCTCGATGCCTTCCGGCTCGGGCAGGCCCTCGGCGGTCTGCGCGGCATGGAAGAACCGCGCCCCGCGGGCGAAGAGTTTCCGCCCTTCCTCGATCGGGTCGGTCTCTTCCATGGCGCCGCGCTCAACCCTTGGCGTTGAGGTTGGCGGCGGCGCGCGGGGCGGCGTTGGTGCCGCGCATGATCGTCCATTGCTGCAGGATCGTGAGCGTGTTGTTCACGCAGTAATACAGCACCAGCCCCGCGGCGAAGCGGCCGAGCATGAAGGTGAAGATCACCGGCATGAACTGCATCATCTTCGCCTGGGTCGGGTCCGGCGGCGGCGGATTCAGCCGCTGCTGACCCCACATCGTGATGCCCATGATGATCGGCAGGATGCCGAGATGCAGGAAGGGCGACAGCGCGCTCGGGTGGAACGGCAGCAGGCCGAAGAGATTGAAGATGTTGGTCGGGTCCTCGGCCGAGAGGTCGTGGATCCACAGCACGAAGGGCGCGTGGCGCATGCCGATCGAGATGAAGATGACCTTGTAGAGCGAGAAGAAGATCGGGATCTGCGGCAGCATCGGCAGGCAGCCGGCGGCGGGGTTGACGCCCTCGGCCTTGTAGAGCGCCATGATCTCCTTCTGCTGCTGCATCTGGTCGTCCTTGTAGCGCTCGCGCAGCGCCTGGACCTTCGGGGTGATCGCGCGCATCCGCGCCATCGAGCGGTAGGAGGTGCGGACCAGCGGGAACAGCACCAGCTTCAGCCCGATGGTGAAGACGATGATCGCCACCCCCATGTTGCCGAACACGCCGGCG
>JAJZFF010000082.1 GCA_021805485.1 Pseudomonadota bacterium | reverse complement strand
CCGGCGGGCGCGCCGATGCTGCTGACCTATGGGCGGGATCTGATGACGCTGGGCTGCGATCGCGCGCTGGCGCTGGCAAGCCCGAAGGTGACGGTGCGGAGCTGGAACCCGAAGAGCAAGGCGGCGTTCAGTTCGAGCGCCGGCAGTTCCGGCGGGACGACGCTGATCCGCCCGAACCTGACCCAGGGCGAGGCAGAGCGCGTTGCGGCGGCGGCGCAGGCGGCGCTGGCCGCGCAGGCGGTGCGGCTGCAGGCGAGCATGCCGGGCGAGACGTCGATGGCGCCGGGAACCCCGATTTTGCTCCAGGGCACGCAGACCGCGCTCGATGGCGCGTATGTGGTGCGGAGCGTGGAGCGGGTGATCGGCGGGCGGATCGGGTTCCTGCAGCATTTCGAGGCGATGCGGGCGGCATGATGGAGCATTTCTGGAACGCGGTGAAAGGCCGGGCGGCGGCGCTCGACGGGCTTTCGGCGCAGGCGCGGTTCGCCGTGGTCGCGAGTTTCGATCCGGCCGCCTACGCGGCGCGGGTGACGTTGCAGCCGGAGGGCGTGCTCTCGGGCTGGCTGCCGGTGCTGGCCGGATGGGTCGGCGCCGGCTGGGGCATGGCGGCGCCGCTGTCACCGGGCGACCAGGTTCTGGTGCTCGGGCAGGAGGGCGACGCCGAACAGGCGGTGGTCCTCGGCCGGCTGTGGTCGGACCGCGATCCGGCGCCGCAGGCGGCGGTGGGCGAGTTGTGGCTCGTGCATCAGAGCGGATCGTTCCTGCGGCTGCGCAATGACGGGACGATCGCGATGAAAGCCGGGACGGTTTCGATCGAGGGGGATCTGATGGTGAGCGGAGAGATTTCGGACCTGAGCGGGACGCATGGCAGTCTCGATACGCTGCGGCGGGCCCATGACGGGCACACCCATCCCGATCCGCAGGGCGGTTCGACCGGCACGCCCTCGACGGTGGTGTGATGGCGGATCTCGCATTGACCTTCGGCGGCGACCTTGCCTTCGGCAATGGCGGCGACCTTGCTCTGGCCGAGGCGGCGGCGCTGACCGAGCAGCGGGTGCTGCGGCGGCTGCTGACCAATCCCGGCGGGTATGTCTGGCAGCTTTCCTATGGCGCCGGGCTCGGCCAGTTCGTCGGCGCGGCGGGGCCTGCCGCTGCTGCCGGCGCGCTGGCGCGGGCGCAAATGCGCGGCGAGGCGCGGGTGGCGAGCGCGCCGCCGCCGCAGATCACGGTCAGCCAGGGCAATCCGGGCGGGCTGGCGATGACCATCGCCTATCAGGACGCCGCGACGGGACGGGCGCGGGTGCTCGCGCTGCCGGGTTCCGTCTGATCAGCACAGGGAATTCCGATGCAATTATCGCTGCAGAGCTTCACCGCCATGGTGGAGCAGATGGCCGCTGCCCTGCAGGGGGCGGCGAGCCAGGCGCTGGACCTGACCGTCGGGTCGGTCCTGCGGGCGCTGCTCGAGGCGAACGCCTCGCTCGGCCTCTGGCTGCAATGGATGATCGTGCAGGTGCTGCTGACCACGCGGCTTGCCACCAGCACCGGGGCCGACTGCGACAGTTTCGGCGCGGATTTCGGCTTCGCCCGGCTGCCGGCGGTGGCGGCCGGCGGCACGGTGACCTTCGCGCGGTTCGCTCCCGTGCTGTCGGCCTTCGTGCCGGTCGGCGCGACGGCGATGACCGCCGATGGCAGCCAGAGTTTCGCGGTGACGGCCGACCCGGCGAACCCGGATTTTTCGGCGGCGCAGGGCGGATACACGCTGGCGGCGGGTGTTGCCTCGATCGACCTGCCGGTGAGCGCGGTGGTGCCGGGGGCGGCCGGCAACGTGATGGCGGGGGCGATTTCGCTGCTGACCACGGCGATCGCCGGGATCGACACCGTGAGCAACGCGGCGCCGATGGGCGGCGGTGTGGACGCGGAGAGCGATGCCGCGTTCAAGGCGCGGTTCGGCAACTATCTCGCCAGCCTGTCGCGCGCGACGACCGGCGCCATCGAGGAAGCGGTGGCCGGTGTGCAGCAGGGGCTGTCGGTGACGATCAGCGAGAATGTCGACCAGACCGGGGCCGTCAGCATGGGCAATTTCATCGTCACGGTGGATGACGGAACCGGCCATCCGCCGGCCTCGCTGCTGGCGACGCTGGGCCGGGCGGTGGACGCGGTGCGGCCGGTGGGCACGCGTTTCGCGGTGCAGGGACCGACGGTGGTGACGGCGAACGTGTCGATGACGCTGGTGCTGGCGCCAGGGACGGTGCCGCAGGCCGCCATCTCCGCGGTGACAGCGGCGATCGCGGCCTATATCGGCGGGCTGCCGGTGGGCGCGACGCTGCCTTACTCGAAGCTGCTGCAGATTGCCTATGACGCGTCCGACGCCGTGGTGAACGTGACCGACGCCCTGCTGAACGGTGGCACGGCCGATCTGGCGCCGCCCGCGTTCGGGGTGGTGCGGGCCGGCACGATCGGCGTGAGCTGAGCCATGAGCGGTTCGAATCCCCCCGGCAGCGCGGCCGACATGGCGGCGCGGCTGAAAATGGTCCTGCCGGCCGGCTGGTTCGCCGATGCGACGCCGGTGCTGGACCAGGTTCTCGGCGGGCTCGGCGCGCTCTGGGCCGGGCTTTACGCGCTGATCGGCGCGGTGCGGCGGCAGACGCGGATCGCGACGGCCTCGGGGCCGATGCTGGACATTGCCGCGCGGGACTATCTGGGCGGGCGCATCGTCCGGCGGGCGGGCGAGGCGGATGCCGCGTTCAGCATGCGGATCCGCGCCAATCTGCTGGCGCCGAAGGCAACGCGGGCGGCGCTGGCGGCGGCGATCACCGCCGAGACCGGGCGGGCGCCGGCGATCTTCGAGCCCGCCAACACGGGTGATACCGGCGGCTATGGCGCCAACACGCTGGGGTATGGCGCGCGCGGCGGCTATGGCAGCCTTGCCCTGCCCTATCAGTGTTTCGTGACGGCCTATCGCCCGCTCGTGGCCGGCAGCGGCGCGTCCGGCGGGTTCGGGTACGGGCCGGGCGGGTATTCGACCTCGCCGCTGGCCTGGAGCGATCTCGCCCAGGATGTGGGGCTGGCCACCGATGCCGACATCTACGCAACCATCGCCGGCGTGCTGCCGGTCAATGCCATCGCCTGGACGCGGTTGCTGAACTGACGGGCGATCCCGCGCCGTTTTCATCCCTGCCGGCCGGCCGCCGCCCTGATGCGGCGGGTGCCGTCGCACGGCCTCATGACAAGGACATCTTCATGGACAGGACCATCGTCTATCCGGGGGCGATCCCGCTGGATACCGACATTCTGAACCTCAACCGCAACGTGATGGTCGCGATCGGCGCGCTCAATGAAGCGGTGCTCGGCGGCGGCATGGTCGCGGACGGGCTGGCCTGCACGCCGACCGTGCCGGCCTCGCTGACGGTGACGGTGGCGCCGGGATCGATCACCCAGCTCGGGCCGGTCGATGCCAACAGCTATGGCAGCCTGCCGCAGGATACCGCGCAGCAGACGGTGCGGATGGGCATCAATCTCGATCCGGTCACGTTCACCCTCGCGGCGCCGGCCAGTTCCGGCCAGTCGGTGAATTACCTGATCGAGGCGACGTTTTCGGAGGCCGACGCCGATCCGGTCGTGCTGCCCTACGTGAACGCCGCCGATCCTTCGGTGCCGTATTCCGGGCCGGGCAATTCGGGCGGGGCGCAGAACACGCAGCGGCTGCAGCGGGTTCAGCTGCAGGTCAAGCCGGGTGCGGCGGCGGCGGCGGGAACCCAGGTGACGCCGCCGGTGGATGCGGGGTGGGTGGGGCTTTACGTCGTCACCGTCAATTACGGGCAGAGCGCGATTACCGCGGCCGATATCGTCACGCTGCCGCAGGCGCCGTTCCTGCCCTTCAAGCTGCCGCAGCTGCGGCCGGGCTTCTCGCAGATGCAGGTGTTCGAGAGCTCGGGCAGTTTCGTTGTGCCGCCCGGGGTGACGCAGGCGAAGGTGACGGTGGTCGGCGGCGGCGGTGCGGCGGGATACCACGTCTCGATGCCCGGCGCCGGCGGTGGCGCCGGTGGGACGGCGATCGACATCGTCACCGGCCTCGTGCCGGGGCAGGTGGTTGCGGTGACGGTGGGCGCGGGGGGCGTGGCGCCCACCTCGCCGGCCAGTGGCGGCAATGGCGGCACGTCGAGCTTCGGCGGCTACATGTCGGCCACCGGCGGCACCGGCGGCGAAGGCGGCTCCGGCTCGCTGTTCGCGACGGCGGGCGGTGCCGGCGGTATCGGTTCCGGGGCGCGGATCATCCAGGGCGGGGCGATGGGCGGTGACGGCATCGTCGTCGCCTCGCGCGGCGGCGATGGCGGCGGGCCGGGCCATGGGCGCGGGGCGAGCGGGCCGCTGGCCGGCCTGTCGGCCACCGGCTTCGGC
>JAJZFF010000185.1:3803-4401 GCA_021805485.1 Pseudomonadota bacterium | reverse complement strand
CTTGCGGCGCAGGGCGGGTGGCGGGCGGATGCCGAGCAGATGGCAGAGCGGGCGCAGGGCGCGGCCGGTGGCCGGGCGCGATTCGATCAAGGCGGTCATGTCCGGATCGTCGAGCAGGTGGCGCAGTTGCGAGGCGGCGGCGCCGGTGCCGGGCAGGACGCGCAGCAGCCAGGCGAAGCGGCGGGGCAGTGGCGAGGGGACATGCGCGCGCGCCGGGCGCGGTTTCGCGCCGCGGCGCGGCTTTGCCGCCGCCTGCGCGGACGCGGCGAAGCGGGCGACGAGGCGGTTGAGGCGGATCGCGATCAGGATGATGAGCGGGCCGCCGAGGCCGCGCGCGAGGCCCTTCGCGGCGACGAGGTCGACGAGCCCGGCGACGATGCGGGCGAGGCGCGCGGCGATGTCGTCAGTTGTGCTCATCGCCCCGTTTGAAACACGAACGGGCGGGGGTGGGCAAGGCGCCTCGCGCCGGGGCGGGATGGAGCGCGGTGGGACGGGGGCGCGGTGGGATAGGGCGCGGTGGGATAGGGGCGCGGCGGACCGGCCGCGCGGCCGGGCACCCTCACGCGCCGGGCAGCACGGCGCGGGGCCTTTCGCGGAA
>JAJZFF010000185.1:0-3793 GCA_021805485.1 Pseudomonadota bacterium | reverse complement strand
AAGCGGCCGGCGATGGCGAAGGCGAGCAGCGCCGCGGCGAGGGCGGGGATGGCGATGGCCCGGGACAGGGATTCGGCGAGGAAGCCGGACAGGGCGGCGCCGGCGAGGTAGACGCCCAGCATGCCGGACTGGCGGAGGGTGATGGGCGTGAAGGGCGAGAGGTCCGGCCGGCGGTGGCGGAGGCTGCGGCGCAGGGCGGCGCCGACGGCGCTCATCACCAGGGTCAGGGTGTTGGTGACGACGACGGTGTTGATGCCGGGGAGGTTGATTTCCTTGGCGGCGATGCTCTGCATGCCCATGGCGAAGGCGCCGGCGACGATGAGGACATAGAGGTGCGGGCCGAAGACGGGATGCCGCGCCACCGCCCAGAGGACGAGGACCGCGGCGAGGAAGGCGGCTTCGGTGCCGATGAGCAGGCGCAGCCGGAGGGCGCGGCGGAACCGGGCGGCGGCATCGTTCAGGATGGTGCCGGCGACGCTGCCGGAGCAGTAGCCGAGCAGCGCGGCGAGCGAGCGCTGGGCGGCGAGGACGTGCCCCTGCCCCAGCGCGAGGCCGAGCAGCGCGGTGTTGCCGGTCATCGCCGAGGTGAAGACGTCGTGGAATTTCAGGAAGGCGAAGATGTCCGCGCTGCCCGAGGCGAAGGCGAGGGCGGCGAGGGTGAGATCGGCCGCGGTGAGGAAGGTGGCGTTGGCGTGGTCCATGACGGGATTATCCTGGGGAGGACCCGTCATGGACCATTGCCGCGAGGGACGCGACGCTATTCCGCCGGCGCCGTCGCGGCGCTGCGGGTGACCGCGCTGACGGCGAAGAGGACGACGATGTTGGCGATCAGCGCGATGATGCCGACATTGAAGTCCTTCAGCGGGCCGGGCAGGAAGGGCAGCAGCTTGCCGACCGAGGCGTGGCTGAAGGTCAGCCAGGCGGCGACCGCCACACCGACGACGATGCCGGCCATCGCCCCCTGCCGGGTGACGCCGGAGCGGGGGAAGAGGCTCGCGATCAGGGCGGGGAACATCTGGGTGACGAAGCTGTAGCCGACCAGCAGCAGGGTCACGATGGTGGAGTTGCCGGTCAGGGTGAAATAGACCGCCACCGCCATCACCACCGGGACCAGGCATTTGGCGAGGAAGACGACCTGGTCGTCCGAGGCGTCGCGGTTGAAGGCGCCGTAGATGTTGCGCGAGAGCAGGGTGGCGGCCGTCATCGTGATCATCGAGCCGGGGACGAGGGCGGTGAGGACGCCGGCGGCGCCGACCACGCCGACCACCCAGGGCGGCAGCGTCGCGGTGACGATCTTGAAGAGGGCGAGGTTGGTCGCCGCGCCCTTGAGGCCGGGAACCTTCAGCACCGCCGCGAAGCCGACGAAATACACGAAGAGCAGGATCAGCTGGTAGAGCGGCAGCACCATCGCGTTCTTGCGGAACACCTTCTCCTCGCGCGCGGTGTAGCAGCTGGCGAAGGAATGCGGCCACATGAAGAAGCCGAGCGCGGTCAGCAGCACGGTGGAGACGAACCACCAGACCGAGGTGCCGTGCGCGGCGAAGACGAGGAAGCCGGGCTTGGCCTTGGCGATTTGCGTGAACATCGGGCCGATGCCGCCATAGAGATGCGCCGGCAGCCAGAGGCCGAGGAAGAGGACGACGGCGAGGATCATCAGGTCCTTGGCGACGGCGGTCCAGGCGGAGCCGCGCACGCCGGAGATGATGACATAGACGGTGACGACGACGGCGCCGATGAGGACCGAGATCCAGTCCGGGATCGCGCCGTAGCTGGCGGCGGTGACGATGATGCCGAGGCCGGTGAGCTGGAGGACGAGATAGGGGATCAGCGCGACGATATCGACCAGGGAGACGACGACGCCGAGCGAGGGGCTGTCGTATTTGTGGGCGAAGAAGTCGGGCTGGGAGACGAGGTGGTGCTGCTTCGCGTAGCGCCAGACCGGCGGGAGCATGAAATAGCCGATGACGTAGGCGATGGTGCCGTAGGCGAGGATGTAATAGGCCGGCGCGCCCTGGCCGTAGGCGAAGCCGGAGGCGCCGAGGAAGGTGAAGGTGGTGTAGATTTCGCCGGCGAGCAGCAGGAAGACGAGGATGGCGCCGAAGCCGCGGTTGCCGACCGTCCATTGCTCGAGGCCCATCTCGTGGCCGGTGCGGGCGACGACGCCGAGCACGAGGGCGAAGACGGCGGACAGGGCGAGAAGAACGAGGGCGATGCTCATCGGCCGGCCCCCGCGCCGTCGCGGTTGGCGGGATCGAGCGCGTAGACGAGGGCCATGACCACCGCGGTGATCAGGATCCAGACGGTGATCCAGCCGAGGGGAAAGGGCATGCCGAGGATGAGGGGATCGACCTCGTTGTGCAGCACGGGGCCGAGCAGCATCACGATGCACGGCAATGCCGCGATCCAGTGGATGGGTTTCATGGTTGCTCCCTTGTTTATTGTGCGACGGCGTCTCCGCGCGCAGTCTGGCGCAGGCGGAGGGCGCGCCGCAAGCTTTTTATCGCGAAGGCGCAGGGAGCGGCGGCGCGGGCGCGCGGGGCGCCGCGGCGGTCAGGCCTCGACGGCGTCGAGGTCGAGCGCGTAGCCGGCGGCGCGGACGGTGCGGACCAGATCGATGTCGGTCTCGGCGTTGATGGACTTGCGCAGGCGGCGGATGTGGACGTCCACCGTGCGGGGCTCGACATGGATGTCCCGCCCCCAGACGGCGTTCAGCACGTCCTCGCGCGAGAAGACGCGGCGGGGGTGGCGCATGAAGAATTCGAGCAGGCGGAACTCGGTGGGGCCGAGATGCAGGACGCGGCCGCCGCGGGTGACGCGGTGGGTGGTGGGGTCGAGCTCGAGATCGTGGAAGACCAGCGGCGCCCTGGCCGGGGCGGTGCCGCTGCGGCGCAGCAGGGCGCGGATGCGGGCGATCAGCGCCTCGGGCGAGAAGGGCTTGGTGATGTAGTCGTCGGCCCCGGTTTCGAGGCCGCGGACGGTGTCCTGGTCCTCGGCGCGGGCGGTGAGCATGATCACCGGCAGATGGCGGGTGGAGGGCTTGCGGCGGAGCTGGCGGCAGACCTCGATGCCGGACATGGTGGGCAGCATCCAGTCCAGCAGGACGAGATCGGGCATCGCCTCGTTGATGCGGCCGAGCGCCTCGCCGCCATCGCCGGCCTCGTCGACGCGGAAGCCGGACTTCTCGAGATTGTAGCGCAGCAGGGTGACCAGCGGGGCCTCGTCCTCGACCACCAGCACAAACGGCTTCGCCGCCTCGTTCATCGCGTTGTCTCTCCTCAGGAAGCGGCGCCCGCCCCGGGGCTGGCCGAAAGGTCGCCCTTGGGCCGCGCATCGGGCAGGGTCTGGCCGGTGGCGGCGTAGTAGGTCAGCTCGGCGATGTTGGTCGCGTGGTCGCCGATGCGCTCGAGATTCTTGGCGATGAAGAGAAGATGCGTGCAGGCGGTGATGTTGCGCGGATCTTCCATCATGTAGGTGATCAGCTCGCGGAAGATCGTGGTGTAGAGATCGTCGATCATCTGGTCGGCGCGCCAGACCGAGATCGCCTTCACCGGATCGGCCTCGCCGATCGCGTCGATCGTGGATTTGAGGCTTTCCTGCACGAGGCGGGCCATCTGCGAGAGGCTGGCGAGCGGCCAGGTGGAGCCGGCCTGGTTGAGCACCAGGGTGCGCTTGGCGACGTTCGCCGCATAGTCGCCGATGCGCTCGATGTCGGTGGTGACCTTCAGCGCGGCGACGACCTGGCGGAGATCGTCGGCGACGGGCTGGCGCAGGGCGAGGACGCGGACGGCGAACT
>JAJZFF010000116.1 GCA_021805485.1 Pseudomonadota bacterium | reverse complement strand
TTCGTGTCGGAGGTCAACGCGGGCAAGGTCGATCACGTCACCATCCGCGGGCATGACATCACGGGCGCCCTCAAATCGGGGTCCACTTTCGAAACCTATGCGCCGGATGATCCGGGCCTGGTCAACACGCTGATCTCGAAGAAGGTCAGCGTCGTCGCCAAGCCGCTGAACCCGCCGGAGAACCCGCTGCTGCACTATCTCGTGTCGTGGGCGCCGATGATCCTGCTGGTGGGCGTATGGATCTACTTCATGCGCCAGATGCAGGGGGGCGGCGGCCGCGCCATGGGCTTCGGCAAGTCGCGCGCGCGCCTGCTGACCGAGAAGCAGGGGAGGGTGACGTTCGAGGACGTCGCCGGCATCGAGGAAGCCAAGGGCGAGTTGCAGGAAATCGTCGACTTCCTGCGCGATCCGCAGAAATTCCAGCGATTGGGTGGCAAGATTCCGAAAGGGGTGCTGCTGGTCGGCCCGCCCGGCACCGGCAAGACGCTGCTCGCCCGCGCCATCGCCGGCGAGGCCAACGTGCCGTTCTTCACCATCTCGGGCTCCGATTTCGTCGAGATGTTCGTCGGCGTCGGCGCGAGCCGCGTGCGCGACATGTTCGAGCAGGGCAAGAAGAACGCCCCCTGCATCATCTTCATCGACGAGATCGACGCCGTCGGCCGCCATCGCGGCGCCGGGCTTGGCGGCGGCAACGACGAGCGTGAGCAGACGCTGAACCAGATGCTCGTCGAGATGGACGGGTTCGAGAGCAACGAGGGCGTCATCCTCATCGCCGCCACCAACCGGCCCGACGTGCTCGACCCGGCGCTGCTGCGCCCGGGCCGGTTCGACCGCCAGGTGGTGGTGCCGAACCCGGACGTGAACGGCCGTGAGCGCATCCTGAAGGTCCACATGCGCAAGGTGCCGCTGGCCGCCGATGTCGATCCCAAGGTGATCGCCCGCGGCACGCCCGGCTTCTCCGGCGCCGATCTCGCCAACCTGGTGAACGAGGCCGCACTGCTCGCCGCCCGCATGGGCAAGCGCGTCGTCGCCATGGCCGAGTTCGAATACGCCAAGGACAAGGTCATGATGGGCGCCGAGCGGCGCTCGATGGTGATGAGCGAGGACGAGAAGAAGATGACGGCCTATCACGAGGCCGGCCACGCGCTCTGCTCGATCTCGCAGAAGCACTGCGACCCCGTGCACAAGGCGACGATCATTCCGCGCGGCCGCGCGCTCGGCATGGTGATGAGCCTGCCGGAAGGCGACCGCTACTCGATGAGCAAGGCCAAGCTGCTCTCCGAACTGGTCAAGGCGATGGGCGGGCGCGCCGCCGAGGAGATCATCTTCGGGCCGGACAACGTGTCCAACGGCGCGTCGGGCGACATCAAGCAGGCGACCGACATTACCCGCCGGATGATCACCGAATGGGGCATGAGCGACAAGCTCGGCATGATCGCCTATGGCGACAACGGCCAGGAGCTGTTCCTCGGCCATTCGGTGACCCAGCACAAGAACGTGTCGGAGGCGACCGCGCAGGAGATCGACCGCGAGATCAAGCTGGTCATCGACCACGCCTACTCCGAGGCGCGGCGGATCCTGACCGAGCGGCTCGACGACCTGCACCGCCTGGCCAAGGGGCTGCTGGAATACGAGACGCTCAACGGCGACGAGATCCAGATCGTGCTGCGCGGCGAGCCGGTGGTCCGTCAGGTGGTGGACGAGCCGGCCCCGGACAGCCGCCGCGCCTCCGTGCCCACCGCGCAGAAGCCGGAAGTGCCGAAATCCGGCGGGCTCGGGCCGCTGCCGGCGCCGGGCTGAACGGCCCGGCCGGCAGGGCCGCGGGTTGACGGAAAAAGCCGGAGGCGGTCGCCTCCGGCTTTTTTCATGGTGCCCAGCCGCCCATATGCGGTTCCGAACCTATTTCGAACAGGAGCACGGGTATGAGTCTGAAGATTGGCGTGATCGGTCTTGGCCGGATGGGTGCTGCGATGGCGGCGCGGTTGATCGAGCGCGGCCATCAGGTCTGCGGCTGGAACCGGACGGCGGCGCGGGCCGAAGCGATCCAGGGGCTCGCGGCCAAGGCGTCGCCGGCGGAGGTGGCCATGTCGGCCGATTACGTTATCGTGATGCTGCTGGACGAGACGGCCTCGCGCGCGGCCTATCACGGCGAGGGCGGGCTGCTGAGCGCCAATCTGCAGCAGGCCCTCGTGATCGACATGAGCACGCTGAAGCCCGCCGACATGCAGGCCAATGCCGAGGCGGTCACCGCGCATGGCGGGCGTTTCGTGGCCTGCCCCGTGGGCGGCACGGTCGGCCCGGCGCGGTCGGGCAAGCTGCTCGGCCTTGCCGGCGGCGATGCCGCGACGATCGACGCCGCGAAGCCGGTTCTCGACGAGCTGTGCGACCGGATGGAGCGGTTCGACACGCCGCAGGCCGCGGCGGCGATGAAGCTCGCGGTCAACCTGCCGTTGCTGGCCGCGTTCCAGGCGCTGGGCGAGGCCGCGTTGATCACCCGCGATTACGGGATTTCGCCGGAACGGCTGCTCGGCATCATCGGCAAGAGTTCCGGCGGCGCACCTGCCTTTGCCACCCGCAGCGCCGCGATCATCACCGAGATGGGCGGCACGCGCAGCGAGTCGGTCGGCTTCTCGCTCGAGGCGGTCGAGAAGGATCTCCGCCTGATGGACGAGGCGGGCGATGCCGCCGGCTTCAACCTGAAACTGGTCGAATCGGTCCGCCGCGCGGCGCATGACGCCGTGCGCGAAGGCTGGGGCGACCGCGACCTCGCGGCGCTGGCGGCCTTCAACCTCCGCGCCTGAAGCTCAGCCGCCGCGCTTCTTCGCCCGCAGCGCCCCCATGGCCTCGATGAAGACCGGGTCGCGGTGCGCGGCGTCGAGGCCGGCGGCGAACGATTCGCCATCCAGCGTGCCGGCTGCGAGCCTGGCGATCGCCGCCTTCATGCCGCGCACGGCGAGGGGCGCATTGGCTTCCAGCCGGGCGGCGAGGGCGTCGACCGCCGCATCCAGCCCGTCCGCGGCTGCCAGCTGGGTCAGGTAGCCGATCCGCAGCAGGGTTGCCGCATCGATCGTCTGCGCCGAGACGAAGAGCAGGCGTGTCGCGTCCGGCCCGATCCGCTCGACCGCGCGGGCGAGCCCCGAGCGGTAGTAATGCAGGCCGATCCGCGCCGCCGGCATGAGCAGTTCCATGCCGGTCACACCGATGCGGAAATCGCAGGCGAGGGCGAGATCGACCGCGCCGCCATAGAGATTGCCGTGCAGCCGGGCGATGACCGGCTGGGGCAGGGCGGCGAGCGCCGTGCCCACGCGGCCGATGCCGCCCGGCCCGTCCTCGGCATCGCCGGTGTCGCCGCGCGAGAGCGCATCGAGATCGAAGCCGGCGCTGAAGACCGGTCCGGCGGCCTCGAACACGACGACGCGGACCGATTCGTCCGCCGCGAGCGTGGCGCAATGGCCGAGCAGGACGGCAAGATCGTCCGCGCCGAGCCGGTTGCGCAGGGCGGGGCGGTTCAGCCGCAGCCGGGCGATGGCGCCGTGGCGTTCGAGAATCGGGGGTGTTTCGGTCATGCAGATCTCCTCCGTGCCCCCGCAGTAGCGGAGCGGCGGCATTTGGACTATAAGACCGCTGTGCGCCGCTGGCGCATCTTCAGCCGGGAGATCGTCTCCCGGTCGTGATCGGAACGGCTCAGATCGTTCGGTTGCGCGCAACGCCGGGGTCTCTTCGGCGTTTCCGGCCACATGGCCCGTGGCTGTGACGAGACATCGCCCACAGCCCGACCCATGCCGCCCGAGACGCCGCGTCCCGCACCGCGCCGCCGATGATGTGGCCGTCCCGGTCCTGTTGTTGCAAGGACCGAATGATGTTTGACAAGTATTTCCGCAAGGAACTCGACT
The DNA here is from genome assembly GCA_021805485.1 of Pseudomonadota bacterium. Next base: position 542 of record JAJZFF010000116.1, on the reverse strand, counting down.
GGGGCGGGCGCAAGCTCATCCTCGAAACCGGCAAGGTTGCCCGCCAGGCCGATGGCGCCGTCGTCGCCTCCTATGGCGACACCGTGGTGCTCGCCACCGTGGTCGGCGCCCGCTCGGTGAAGCCGGGGCAGGATTTCTTCCCGCTCACCGTGAACTACCAGGAGAAATTCTACGCCGCCGGCCGCATTCCCGGCGGTTTCTTCAAGCGCGAAGGCCGCCCGACCGAGCGCGAGACGCTGACCTCCCGCCTGATCGACCGGCCGATCCGCCCGCTCTTCCCGCACGGGTTCCGCAACGAGGTGCAGGTCATCGTCAACGTGCTCAGCCACGACCTCGAGAACGAGCCGGACATCGTCTCGCTCGTCGCCGCCTCGGCCGCGCTGACCCTCTCCGGCATTCCGTTCTTCGGCCCGGTTGGCGCCGCCCGCATCGGCTATATCGACGGTGAATACATCCTGAACCCGACCTCCGCGCAGATCGCCGAAAGCCGGCTCGACCTCGTGCTCGCCGGCACGGAAGAGGGCGTGCTGATGGTCGAGTCC
>JAJZFF010000175.1 GCA_021805485.1 Pseudomonadota bacterium | reverse complement strand
CTGAAGATCGCCGACTGGATTCGCCAGTACGGGCAAATGCGCGTTGATGAGCTCAGCACGGCGCTGAAGGTTTCCGAAGTCACCATCCGTGGCGATCTCACTTATCTTGAGGAGCAGGGGCTGATCGTCCGCAGTTTCGGCAAAGCGATAGCGGCGAAATCGGGCGCGCCGCGCGACCGGCCCGCCGGCGCGCCACTGACCAAGGCGCTGCTGGTGCCGATGCTGCGGCGGGCGCAGGCGCTGATCGGACCCGACCAGACCGTGCTGATCGGCCCTGGCCCGCTCGCCACCCAGGCAATTCCTTGGCTTGCGGAAATTCCGGGAGTTTCCGTGGTGCTGACCAGCACCGAGGCGATCCCCCTCGCCCGCACCTGCCTCGATGCGAGGATCTACCTGCTCGGCGGCGAGATTACCGCGGAGAGCGGCATGATCGAAGGCGCAGGCGCCCTCAGGATGCTTGACCATTTTGCGCTGGGCTGGTCGATCCTCGAGGCGGACGCCCTGTCCGCCGATTCGGCGCTGCTGGTGGCCGCCAAGCCCGCCGAACGGCTGGCCGAGGCGGCGATACGGCGCAGTACGCGCAGCATCGTGTTGATCGGCAACCCTGCGCTCTCGCTCGAACGGCGGACGGCGCAGCTCGGCCTTACCGGGATTTCCGACCTGATCCTGCCCGGCATGCCCAGCAACCGTCTGCGCGACATCCTCCTCGGCGCCGGCTTCAGGCCTGTCGAGACCGATGGCGGAACCGAGGCGCATTTCTCCAGCCATCCCGCGCATAGCCGGAGCGGCGCCAGGGCGTTCGGCGAGGCGTCATGACCGGCATGATCGTGACCATGGGTGAAATCCTCGTCGACATTCTCGCCGAGGAAAAGGGCCAGGGCTTCCACGAGCCCGGCCGGCTGCTTGGCCCCTTCCCCGGCGGCGCGCCGGCGACCTTCATCGCCCAGGCCGCACGGCTTGGTGCTGGCGCGGGCATCATCTCCTGCATCGGCGACGACGATTTCGGCTGGCTCTGCGTCGACCGGCTGCGGCGCGAGGGGGCGGATGTGAGCGCCGTGCGGATCGAGCCGGACCAGGTGACGGCAAGCGCCTTCGTGCGCTACCGCGAGGATGGTGACCGCGACTTCCTGTTCAACCTCAAGCGCAGCGCCGCGGGGCGGATCACGATCGACGCCGCCGCACGGGCGATGCTCGCTCAATGCGCGCATTTTCACATCATGGGGTCGTCGCTCTTCTCGTTTCATATCATTGACGAAATGAAAAAGGCGATCGAGCTCGCCAAGGCGAACGGTGCGGTGATTTCCTTCGATCCGAACATCCGCAAGGAAATGCTGATGATTCCGGAAATGCGCGCGGGCCTCGAATTCATGCTCGGCTATACCGACATCTTCATGCCGTCAGGCCCTGAGATCCTGCTGCCGACCGAGGCGAAGTCGGAACGCGCGGCGGTCGAGGAACTGCTCGATCTCGGCGTACGGATGGTAGTGATCAAACGCAGCCGCAAGGGTGTGAGTTTCCGCTCGCGCGATGAACAATTCGACCTGCCGGCGTTTCCGGTGGAGGAGATCGACCCGACCGGGGCGGGCGACTGTTTCGGCGCTGCCTTCGTCACCTGCCTGTTGCAGGGGATGGGGACAAGGCGGGCGCTCGACTATGCCCGCGCGGCGGGCGCGCTCGCCGTCAGCCGCAAGGGCGGGATGGAAGGGGTTGCCGACTTCGCAACGCTCGACGCCTTCATCGCCGCCGCGGGCTGAGCGGCAACCGGAACGAGGAGGACCGCCATGAGCCACCCGGCAAACCATATCGTCATTGGCGTCGATGTCGGCACCGGCAGCGCTCGCGCTGGCGTGTTCGGCCTGGACGGAACGATGCGCGGCAGTGCCGTGCAGGCGATCCGCGCCTGGCGACCGCGGCCGGATTTCATCCAGCAGTCGAGCACCGATATCTGGGCAGCGGTGAGCGATGCGGTGCGCTGCGCAATGGCGGAGGCCGGCAGTGGGCTGGTGGTGCGCGGCATCGGGTTCGACGCAACCTGCTCGCTCGTGGTGCTGGATGAAGCCGGCGCGCCGCTGCCGGTGGAGCCGGACGGCGACCCGGCGCAGGACGTGATTCTCTGGGCGGATCATCGCGCGCAGGCGGAGGCGGACGAAATCAATGCGGGCGGGTACGAGGTGCTGCGCTATGTCGGCGGGCGGATCTCGCTGGAGATGGAGACGCCGAAGCTGCTGTGGCTGAAGCGGCACGCGCCGCAAAGCTGGGCGGCGGCGCGGCATGTCTTCGACCTGCCGGATTTCCTCACCTACAGGGCGACGGGTGCGGCCAGCCGCTCGCTCTGCTCGACCGTGTGCAAATGGACCTATCTCGGCCACGAGGAACGCTGGGACGAGGCGTATTTCCGGGCGATCGGGCTTGGCGAGCTTGCCGATGAGGGGTTCACGCGGATCGGCACCACGATCCTGCCGATCGCGACACCGGTGGGCGGCGGGCTTTCGGCCGAGGCGGCGGCGGCGTTCGGGCTGGCGCCGGGGATTCCGGTCGGCACCTCGGCGATCGACGCGCATGCGGGCGGGATCGGGGTGATCGGCGCCGCACTCGACGGGATGGCGCCGGATGCGGCCGCGCTCGGGCGACGGGTCGCGCTGATCGGCGGGACGTCGTCCTGCCACATGGCGGTGGCGCCGGAACCGCGCTTCGTGCCAGGCGTGTGGGGGCCGTATCACGCGGCGATGATTCCGGGGATGTGGCTGAACGAGGGCGGGCAGTCCGCGACCGGCTCGCTGATCGACCATATGGTGACGACCCATGCCGCCTATCCGGCACTTGCCGCCGCGGCGAAAGCGGAGGGGGTGAGCATCTACGAGCGGCTGAACGCGCTGGTCGGGCGGATGGCGGCGGAGGCTGGATCGGCCGCGGCGTTGACCGAGGGCCTGCACGTGTTTCCCGATTTCCACGGCAACCGCTCGCCGCGCGCGGATGCCACCCTGCGGGGCATGATCTCGGGCCTGCCGCTCTCGGCGGACGAAGCGGATTGCGCGCGGCTCTATCTCGCAACGCTCCAGGCTTTGGCCTACGGCACGCGGCACATCATCGAGACGATGAACGCCAATGGCTACGCGATCGACACGATCATGGCGACCGGCGGCGGGACGAAAAACCCGCTTTTTCTCCGCGAGCACGCGGATGCGACGGGTTGCCGGATCGTGCTGCCGGCGGAGCCGGAGGCGGTGCTGCTCGGCAGCGCCATTCTCGGCGCGGTGGCGGGCGGCGTGTATCCTGACCTGCCGGCAGGAATGGCGGCGATGAGCCGGGCCGGGGCGATGATTGCGCCAGAGGCAGCGAACGCCGGCTTTCATGCCCGCAAATATGCCGTGTTCCGGCGGATGCATGACGACCAGATGGCGTATCGGGCGCTCATGCGGAGCTGACACCGTTCACGGAAAAGCGAAGCGCCACGCCTGCCCTCGCGGCGAAGTTCCTGTATGAAGAACGGATGACGCCTCGCCCGCTTGCCGTGCGCATTGCGCGCGGCCACCCCCGCCTGTTCACTGGCCTCCTCTGCGGAGCCCTCGTCTTCCTGCTGCTGTCGGGCGATCTTGCGCCGACGCTGCGGGTCGTGATCGGCTGGGACATTGCCGTCGCGGTCTATGTCGCGCTCGCCATGCTGCATTTCAGCCGCGCCGACCACACGCGGATCGGCGCCGACGCGGCGCGGCAGGAGGAAGGGGAATGGACGATCTTTGGCCTTAGCCTGGCCGGTGCGCTGATGAGCTTCACTGCGATCGTCATCTTCGCCGCGCGTGGCAAGGGGACCACGGCGCACACGCCCTATGTCGCGCTGGCAGCTGCAACGCTGGTGGCATCGTGGCTGATGACCCAGATCACCTTCACCTATCGCTACGCGCACGAATATTACGCGGCGACCGATAGCGGGCCGGAAGGCGGGCTCGCCTTTCCAGGCGGTGAGGCACCGGACTATCTCGACTTCGTTTATTTCTCGTTCGTGCTGGGAATGACGTTCCAAGTATCTGACGTGAACATCCTCAGCCGCAAGATGCGGCGGCTGGCGACATTGCAGGGCGTGATCGGCTACCTGTTCAATACAGTGGTGCTGGCTCTAGCCATCAACATCGCGGCCGGGCTGTTCTGAGCGATGCCCCGGCGCGGAGCGGCGGTAATGATCATGGCCCGCCGCTCCGCCCGTTCCCTTTACAGCCTGCTGGTTGCCCCGATAGGAAGCCGGTGACGGCAGAAAGGCGGGCTCGTCGGCCGGAGCCACCCGTGGCGCCTGAGAGCAGGCCTGTCAGCATCAAAACCGGGATCAAGCATCTAGTTGAGGTCGCCTCGGCATAGATGAAGCGCGATGCGCCGAGAACCGCGACGAGATCTGGGCCGCACGCGTCTCGCAGGTAAGTCGTCCAACCACCACCAGCACCGTA
>JAJZFF010000012.1 GCA_021805485.1 Pseudomonadota bacterium | reverse complement strand
GGCGGTAGACGAGCAGGCCGATCAGGGCCGAATAGAAGATGCCGATGGTGGACACCTCGGTCGCGGTGGCGATGCCGTCGGCGACGGCGAAGCGGATCAGGAAGGGGACGACCAGCGCCGGCAGGGCGATGACGAAATTCCGCGCCATGATCCGGACGGGCGCGCGCGGCGCGGCACCGTGGCCATCGCGCCCCGCGTTCCGCCGCGCGATGATGCCGAGCACGATCGCCAGCACGAGCGCCGGCAGCATGCCGCCGGCGAAGAGGGCGGCGATCGAGACGCTGGTGACCGAGCCGATGATGATCAGCACCAGGCTGGGCGGGATCGTCTCGCTCATCGCGCCGGAGGCGGCGAGCAGCGAGACCAGCTCGCCCTCCGGCACGCCGCGGCGCTTCATCTCGGGGAACAGCACCGGGGCGACCGCCGCCATGTCCGCCGCCTTGGCGCCGGAAATGCCGGAGACGATATACATCGCGCCGAGCAGGACATAGCTGAGCCCGCCGCGGAAATGGCCGAACAGGGCGGCCAGGCTGTCGACCATCGCGCGGGCCATGCCGGTCATCTCGATCAGCGTGCCGAGGAAGACGAAGAGCGGCACCGCGAGCAGGATCAGCGAACTCATGCCCTCCTGCATCTTGCCGACCATGATCGAGAGCGGAATGCCGCCGGCATCGGCGAGATAGGCGAAGGTGGCGAGGCCGAAGGCGAAGCCGATCGGCACGCCGGCGGCAACGCCCGCGCCGAGCAGCAGCACGAAGAAGACGACGAGCGACCAGTTGCCGATATCGTCGAACCAGGGGGCGAGGACCGACAGCGCCAGGCCGGCGGCGGCGAGGCCGATCGCGGCGAGCAGCAGGTCGCGCAGGCGGTGCGCCGGGATCTGGACCAGCGCGGTCAGCACGATCAGTCCGAAGCCGGCCGGCAGGGCGGCGGTGCGCAGGCTGCCGGGCAGGCCGAGCGCCGGCGTGTGGATCGCGCCCTGCTGGGCGGCGAAGCCGATCGCGTCCGGCAGGAGCAGCAGCGCGAAGCCGGCCATCGCCGCCAGCGCGAAGGCCTCGGCGAAGGCGCGGGGCGACGGGCCGAGACGGGCGACGAGCGCGGTCATGCGCATATGGCCGCCGCGGCGCAGCGCGATCACCGTGCCGAACATGGCGAGCCAGAGAAACAGGAGTTCTTCCAGCTCCTCCGACCAGACCATCGCGATGCCGCAGGCGCGCGCCAGGATGCTCGCGCCGAGCAGCAGCACCTCGGCGGCGAGCAGCAGGGCCGCCGCCGCCTCGACCGCGCGGGCGAGCGCGCGGTCGGCACGGGCGAGCGCGCCGGGGCGGTGCGGCGTCATCGCAAGGCGGTCGTCAGGCGAGCTTGCCGACCGCGGCTTCCAGCGTGCTCCACGCCTCGTCGCCGAAGCGCTTCTTCCACTCGGCATAGAAGCCGGCCTTCTGCAGGGCGGCGCGGAAGGGCGCGGCATTCGTGTCGTTGAACTTCAGGCCCTGGCCGGAGAGCTTGCCGCGCAGCGAGTCGTTGAGCTTCGCGACATCGGCGCGCTCCTTCACCGCGGCGCCGTTGATCTCGTCCTCGACGATGGTGCGCAGCTTGGGCGGCAGCTTCTCGAACGCCTTCGGGTTGGCGAGGAACCAGAACCCGTCCCACATGTGGTTGGTCATCGAGCAGTATTTCTGGACCTCGTAGAGCTTCGCCGTCTCGATGACCGCGAGCGGGTTTTCCTGCGCGTCGACGAGATGGGTCTGCAGGGCGGAGTAGACCTCGTTGAAATTGATCGAGGTCGGCACCGCGCCGAAATCCTTGAACAGCGAGGTCCAGAGCGCGGCGACCGGCACGCGGATCTTGAGCCCCTTGAAATCGGCCGGCTGCATGATCGGGTGGGTGCCGGTGGTGGTCTGGCGGAAGCCGTTGTCGAAGATCCGGTCGAAGGCGGTGAGGCCATGCGCGGCGATGCGGCCGCGGATATGGGCGCCGAGCTTGCCGTCCATCGCCGACCAGACCTGATGGTAGTCCTTGAAGGCGAAGCCGACGCCGGAAATCGCCGCGTCGGGCACCAGGGTCGACAGGATCAGGCCGGAGAGGGTGAAGAACTGCACGGCACCGCTGCGCAGCTGGCTCAGCGTTTCGGTATCCGAGCCGAGCGCGCTGTTCGGGAACAGCATGATGCGCAGCTGGCCGCCGCTGCGGTGCTCGATGTTGCGGATCGCCTCGGAGAGGCGGACGTTGAGCGGATGGGTCGCCGGCAGGTTGGTGGCCAGCCGGTAGCGCAGCACCGCCGCCTCGGCGCGGCCGCCGATGGTGAACAGGGGCAGGGCGGCCGCCGAAAGCCCGAGCTGGCGTCGCGTGATGGTCATGGTCAGGTTTCCTCCCGTTTTGCTGCGCCGGTTGTAAATTAAACGCGATCGTTTGCAACGGAAATGAACGCCGTGGCGGCGGCGGCCGTCACGGCGTCGGGATGCCGGCGCGGCGGGCGATCTGGCGGGCGCGGGCGCGGACCGGGGCGTCGACCATGGCGCCGTCGACCGCCTCGGCGCCATCGGGCCCGGCGGCGAGAATCCGCTGCGCCCAGGCGAGTTCCGCCGCCGACGGGCGGAAGCCCTGCCGGGCCGGCGCGATCTGGCGCGGGTGGATGCAGAGCTTGCCGCCGAAGCCGAGGCTGGCGGCGTGGCGGGCGTCGTCCTCGATCGCGGCTTCATCGTCGATCGCGGTGGTGACGCCGTCGATCGGCGGCGGCAGGGCGGCGAGGCGGGCGGCGAGCACGAGTTCCGAGCGGGCGTGGAGCAGGGCCTCGCGCGTGTGCGCGGCACCGAGATCGGCGCAGAAATCGATCGAGCCGAAAGCCAGCCGCGCAACGCCGGCGGCGGCGAGGCCGCGCGCCTCGGCGAGGCCGCGCGCGGTCTCGATCAGGGCGATGACCGGATGGCGGCCGGCGGCCTGCGAAACCGCCGCGATCCGCTCCGACGCTTCCGCCTTGGGCAGCACGATCCCGGCGAGCGGCAGGCGCGCGGCGCAGGCGAGATCGTCCGCGTGCCAGGGCGTGCCGGCGGCGTTCACCCGCAGGAAGATGTCGATTCCGCCGGGCAGCGCGCCCGGGGTGGCGAGGGCGGCGCGGGCGGCGGGCTTTGCCGCGGGGGCGACCGCGTCTTCGATGTCGATGATGATCGAGTCCGCACCGGAGGCGGCGGCCTTGGCGAAGCGTTCCGGCCGGTCTGCCGGGACGAAGAGCAGGGCGAGACCGCCGGCGCTCATGCGGGCGATCCGGCGCGTGGGGCGGGTGGGATGCTGGGGCGGAAGGCGGGCAAGCGGCGTCTCCGGTTCGGCTGGATGCCGCAGGTTAGAGAGCCGGCGCGCGCTGGGTCAATGCGTGGTGAAGGGGGGAATCGCGGCGGGAGCGGCGTCAGAGGGCCATCGCCGGCTGGTCCGGGTGTGCCGGCACCGACGGATCGAGTTCGGCATCGGTCATGTTGGTGAAGTAGTGGTCCGGATAGATGATGTTGAGGCGGCGCAGGCCGAGACGGGCGATTTCGGCGAGGGAGACGTTGTTCTGGGCCTCGTAGATCTCGGTCTGCATGATGACCCGGTTGTGCCGCAATGTCCGCTCCATGCCTTTCAGGACGCGCGCCTCGTGGCCTTCGACGTCGATCTTCATGACGATGACCGCGCCGGTTGCCTGGAGCGCGGCATCGATGGTGGTCGCGGGCACCGGGTAGGAGTCGGCGCCGTCATCGAGGATGCCGACGCCGGCGCGGTTGCCGTCCGGATGCGTCCGGCTGTCGCGGAAGCGGATGGTGCCGGTTGTATCGGCCACGGCCATGTTGGTGGAGGTGATCGCGTGGGTCGCGTCGTTCAGCAGAAGGTTGGCCTGGAGCTGGGCGAAATTGTCGCGGTCGGCCTCGAAGGCGTGGATCCGGTCGAACAGGCCGGAGCGCAGGGCGAGGAGCGAATAGAGGCCGAAATAGGCGCCCACATCGACGAACGTCATGGGTCCGTTCCGCCGGGCGCGGCGGGCGAGGTGGAAGAGATGGTCGAGCTGTTCGCGCTCCCATGCGTGGGCATCGATCAGGGTGCGGTCGACGATCGAGCCTCGATCGAGCAGGAGCCTCAGGCCCAGGCGGTCGTGGATGTCGAATTTCGACGGGGGCCGGGCAGGCGTCTTTGGCGTGCCGATCGCGGCGTCGATGGAGGAAAGCCTGTCGCTGATGTTCAGCAGCGCCGAATAGGCGCGGATCGTCTGCCGCAAGGGCGTGATGGTCCTGATCGACATCGCGAAAGCCCCGGATCGTGTTGCGGGACGATCCCATCCGCCTGCGGCGCCAGCAAGACGCACTTAAGTATCCCGGCCCCGCTCAATGGTGGTACGGAGGATCGGGACCGCACGGCATTTTGACCGGATGGTCGGAGTGAGAGGATTCGAACCTCCGGCCCCTGCGTCCCGAACACA
>JAJZFF010000502.1 GCA_021805485.1 Pseudomonadota bacterium | reverse complement strand
GGCGGCATTCTGCTGCGTGGTCTGGTCCATCTGGCCGACGGCGGCATTCACCTGCACCAGCCCGGTCGACTGCTCCTGCGCCGAGGCGGCGATTTCGCCGACGACGCCGTTGATCTCGCCGATCTGGGCAACGATCCGCTCCAGCGCCCGGCCGGTCTGCCCGACCAGGTCGACCCCCGCGACCACCTGCTGGTTCGATGCGGAAATCAGCGTCTTGATCTCCTTGGCCGCGTCGGCCGAACGCTGCGCCAGCGCGCGCACCTCGGAGGCGACCACGGCGAAACCGCGCCCCGCCTCGCCGGCCCGCGCCGCCTCGACACCCGCGTTCAGCGCCAGCAGGTTGGTCTGGAAGGCGATCTCGTCGATCACGCCGATGATGTTGCCGATCTGCTTCGACGACGCCTCGATCTCGCCCATCGCCTGCACGGCCTGGGACACCACGGCGCCGCCGCGCTGGGCGTCGTGCTGCGCCGTATCGACGACACCGCGCGCATGGACCGCGGCCTCCGCGGTCTTGCGCACCGTCGCGGTGATCTCTTCGAGTGCTGCGGCGGTTTCCTCGAGGGTGGCGGCCTGCTGCTCGGTGCGGCGCGAGAGATCATCGGCGGCCGAGGAAATCTCGTTCGTTCCGGAGCGGATCGCCGACGTGTTGGCGGCCACAACGCGCATCGCCTCCTGCAGGCGGTCCATCGCAACATTGAAATCGTTGCGAAGACGCTCGTATTCGGACGAGAAGGCCTCGTTCAGGCGGAAGGTGAGCCGGCCGGCCGCCAGTTGTTCGAGGCCGCCGGCGACGGCATCGAGAACAAGGGCCAGCTGCTTGGCGGCGGCCTCGCGTTCGGCATCGGCGCGGGCGCGCTCGGTCTCGCGCTGGCGGGCGAGCGCCGCGGCCTCGGCCTCCAGCCGCGCCTTCTCGATGCCCGCCGACTTGAAGATCTCGACCGCGCGCGCCATTCCCCCGATTTCGTCCTTGCGGTCGGTAAACGGCACGAGGGCCTCGAAATCTCCCCGTGCGAGTTGGGTCATCGCCGCGGTCATCGCCCGCAGGATCGAGCTGATCTTGCGCTGGATGAGATACATCACGATGAGGAACAGCGCGAAGATCGGCACGAAGATCGCGGCGAAACGCGAGACATTGCGCCAGAACTCGGCGTTGATGTCGTTGATGTAGGCGCCAGTGCCGATGTACCAGCCCCACCCGGGAACCTGGCCCATGAAGGAGATCTTGGGCTCGGGTTTCGTCGATCCAGCCTTGGGCATGTAATAGTGGCCGAAGGCAGGGTGCCCCGCGCGGATCGAATCGATCATGACCCGGTCGGTGTAGTGGCCGAACATGTCCTTCGCATCATAGCGGTCGGTGCCGATCAGGGCCTTGTCGACATGCTGAAGGCCGATGCCCTTGCGGCTGTCCACGAAATAGTAGTCGCCATGATCGAACCGGGCGGCGCCGAGCGCCTTGAGCGCGAGCGCCTTCGCCTGCGGCTGCGGCATGGATCCGCTCTCCGCCATCTTGACGAAGCCGCTGGTGATGTTGACGGCATCACTGACAAGGGCGCGGATTTCCGCCTTTCTGCCCTGCATTCCGATTTGGTAGGAGGCAAGAAGCCCGAGAACCATGGCGATAAGCGTCATCACGATGCCGAACGCACCGAGCGCGGCAAACTGGTAACGGATCGAAAGCTTGTTGAGCACTGCATGCCTCCACAGACGCGTCGCGCATGCATGCCAGCTCTTGGTTAAAGAACCGTTTTACCCGGTCGGGAAGGCGAAAAAAAACCGGACCAGTGCGTCAGATGTTCATTCATATGCGGAAATTGCAATATATTTCATTGGCCCATGAAATAGAAAAGTCTCGTTTTTTAAATCTTGGCGCATCATCCAGAAGAATAATAACGATAGGTACTATTTCGACGGAAATGACCTTTTCAACAAAATTTCTGGTTGTATTTTTAAAGATTATTTTCTATCAGTATATTCTGGATCATATCGTAATATTTTTAATACATTCTGCAATAATTTCATGAGGCCGCGTTGATAGCATCCCCCCCGCGATCCACGGAGTGGGGAGGCCATGCGACATACCGCTTACGAAGGTTTCGCCGCCCGACCTGCCGAGTCCGTCTTTGGCAACGGGGCACAGGCCCATACCGGCGGTGCGGGCGGCAGAGCGGCAGCGGACCGGGTGATGGTCGGCCAGTCTCCGGCGATGCTCAGGACATTCGAGCTGATCCGGAGATTCGCACCGGTCGATGCGCCAGTGCTCATCACCGGGGAGACCGGCACGGGAAAGGAACTCGCCGCCCGCGCGATCCATGACCGGTCAAACGCCTGCGACGGCCGTTTCGTGGCGATCAACTGCGCCGCCCTGCCCGCCAGCCTGATTGCCTCGGAACTGTTCGGCTACGAGAAAGGCGCCTTTACCGGGGCCGCCGCCCGGCGGGTCGGGCTGATCGAGATGGCCGATGGCGGCTCTCTCTTCCTGGACGAGATCGGCGACCTGCCTCTCGAATTGCAGGGTCATCTGCTGCGATTCCTTCAGGAGGGGCAGATCTTCCGCCTTGGCGGGCGCGAGCCGGTCAGCGTGCGCACCCGCGTCATCGCCGCCACCCATGTCGATCTCCACCGCGCGATCGAGGACGGGCGGTTCCGCGAGGATCTGTTCTACCGGCTCAACGTCCTGCAGATCGAGATGCCACCGCTGCGCGCCAGGGACGGCGATATCGAGCTCCTCGCCATGGTCGTGCTGCGCAGCGCCGTCCGCGAACTCGGCCTCGCGATCGACGGGTTCTCGCCCGAGGCGCTGGCGGCGCTGCGCCGGCACGGCTGGCCGGGCAATGTGCGCGAACTGGTCTCGACCGTTCGGCGCGCCGCGGTGATGGCCAGCGGACGGCTGATCGAGGCGGCCGACCTCGCCCTGCCCGCGCCACGTGAGACGGCACGGCAACGGGTCGCCACCGGCCCGCATGGCGCAATCGACCGCGAGGCCGTGCTCGCGGCCCTGGCACGGTGCGGCCAGAACCGCGCCAGGGCCGCGCGGGAGCTCGGGATTGCCCGTGTCACGCTTTACCGCGTGCTGCAGCGCGCGGCGACGACCGACCCAAACAGGGAGACCATTGATGAGGACTGATACCAGACGGCGCCGCCGGGCCACGGCGGCGGCGGCGCTGCTCGCGGCGACGGGATTCGCCCTGCCCGCGGCTGCGGCGCCGGCCGAGGCGGCGGGCGACGGCGCGTCGCTCGAACAGTTGCGGGCCAGCATCGCGCGCGCGGAGGCGCGGCTGGAGAAGACACGGGCCGAACTCGACCGCGAGCGCGCGGAGCTCGACCGCCAGGGCGCGCTGCTCGATGCCGAGATGCGGCGCATCAGGGGGGCGGGACCGGGACCGACCGTCGCCGCACAAAATCCCGCCGACGCCACGGCGCCCGCTGATACCGCACCGCCATCGGCGGAACAGACCTCGGCGCCGATCACCGAACCCAAGCCGAAGGAACGGCGGGAGGCGAGGGTCCTCCAGACTTCGCCGCTGCAATCGGTCGGCGGCGTGCTGACCCCGCGCGGCACGCTCGTGATCGATCCCTCGCTCGAATACGACTACTCGGCGGAAGACCAGCTGAGCCTGAACGGGTTCACCATCCTGCCCGGCATCACCTTTGGTCAGCTTCTGCTCGCGCGCGTGCGGCAGAGCGTGATCACGCCGGCGCTGACCCTGCGCTACGGCCTGACCGACCGGCTGGAACTGAGCGCCAAGATTCCCTTCGTCTACGCCTATCAGGAGACCGTCACCCAATCGATCCTGCAGCAGAGCGGCGGCGGGACGACGGTGAACGTGCTCGCCCCGAGCGCCCATGCGGCGGGACTCGGCGACATCCAGTTCGGCGCCAGCTACCAGTTCAATTCAGGCGCCGACGGCATGCCGATCCTGGTCGGAAACGCGATCTTCAAGACCGCGACGGGCACGAGCCCGTTCTCGGTGCCGGTCTACACCACCAACGATCCGAACGGCGGGATCATCTCCGGCATCCAGAAGAAGGTGCCGACCGGCACCGGGTTCTATTCGCTGGAACCCAGCCTGACGGTGCTCTACCCGACGGCACCGGGGATCCTGTTCGCCAACCTGCTTTACATCCACAATTTCGGCCGGACGGTAGAGGTGCAGGATCCTGGCGGCGGACCGCCGATTCCGGCGGACGCCAAGCCGGGCGACGCGGTGGCCGCCACGTTCGGCATCGGGTTCGCCCTCAACGATCAGACCACGTTCACGTTGAGCTACCAGCAGGAACACGTTTTCGGCGCGACGTTCAACCATGCGGCGGTGAAGGGGTCTTCCTACGATTTCGGGACGTTCAATTTCGGCGTCGGCTACCAGCTCTCGAAATCCACCACGATCAATCTCGGCGTCGGCATCGGCGCGGGCCCGAATGCGCCCGTCGCGAAGGTGCTCATCGACG
>JAJZFF010000593.1 GCA_021805485.1 Pseudomonadota bacterium | reverse complement strand
ATCTCGGCGTCGCCCTGTTCCACCGCTCGACCCGCCGCCTCCATCTCACCGAGCCGGGCGAGCAGTTCTATGCCCAGGTGCAGGCCATCCTCCGCAATCTCGACGAGGCGCGCGATTCGGTCGCGGCGATGCAGGCCCGGCCGCAGGGCCTGCTGCGGATCAACCTGCCCGGCGCCTTCGGCCGCCGCCATGTCGTGCCCTTCATCCCCGACTTCCTGAAGCTCTATCCCGGCCTCAGGCTCGAACTCTCCTTCACCGATGTGCGGATGGACCTGCTGGCCAGCGGCGCCGACCTCGCCATCCGCATCGGCCCGCTGATCGACTCGACGCTGATCGCCCGCAAGCTCGCCGGTCATCGCCGCGTCGTCTGCGCGAGTCCATCCTACCTCGCCGGCGCCCCGCCGCTCGCCGCCCCGCGCGACCTGCTGCGCCACAACGCGCTGATCTACACGCTGCAACCGACCGACCGCTGGTTCTTCCGCCGCGGCGCCGAGGCGGGCGAGCCGGAGGAGGAGGTGCCGATCGCCGGCATCCTCCGCTCCGACGATTCCGAGGCGCTGCTCGATGCGGCGCTGGCCGGCGTCGGCATCGCCCTGCTGCCGGTCTGGCTGGTCGGCGAGGATATCGCCCGTGGCCGGCTGGTCCGTTTGCTGCCCGAATGGTTCGCGATGATCTCGACCCGGCCCGGCGGGATCTATGGCATCTATCCGCCGCATGCGCGGATTTCCCCCAAGGTGCGCGCCTTCCTTGACTTCATCGAGGCGAAATTCGGCCGCCCGCCCTACTGGGATACCGAGGCCGGCTGACCCGGCCCACCCGTCCGTCCCCGCCCCATCCCGCCTGAGGACCGCCTGAATGATCGTGCGCGACCGTGCCAATACGCTGACCCTGCTGACCACCCTGCGCGGCTCGATCCTGCAGCGCGTAGCACCCAGGCTGCTGGCGCTCTTCCTGCTCTCCCTCGGCGTGACGCTCGCCCATGCCATCCGCCCGCGGCCGGACTGGCCGCTGGCGACCGTGCCCTTCACCCTGCTCGGCCTCGGCCTGTCGATCTTTCTCGGCTTCCGCAACAGCGCCTGTTACGACCGCTGGTGGGAGGGGCGGCGGCAATGGGGGATGCTGATCGCCGAGTCGCGCGCCCTGATCCGCGAGATCACCGCGCTCCTGCCCGGCGATGCGGCGCTGGCAAGACGCCTCGGCGGCCGCAACGTCGCCTTCGCCCACCTGCTGCGCGACCATCTGCGCGGGATTTCGGGGGCGGCGTGGGAGGACTGGCTCGCCCCCGCCGAGCGGGACTGGCTCGCCGGCCAGCGCAACCGGCCGGATGCGGCGCTGCGCCTGCTCTCCGCCGAGCTGGCCGGCCTCGTCGCTGCCGGCAGGCTGAGCGACATGCTCTACCGCATCCTCGCCGAGCGCATCGCCGCGATGACCGGCATCCAGGCCGCCTGCGAGCGGCTGCGCTCGACGCCGACGCCCTTCACCTATTCCCTGCTGCTGCACCGCACCGCATGGCTGTTCTGCATCTTCCTGCCCTTCGGCTTCGTGCAGACGCTCGGCCTCGCCACACCCGTCGTCACGGTGATCCTCGGCTATGCGTTTTTCGGCCTCGACGCGCTGGGTGACGAACTCGAGGAGCCGTTCGCCATCTCGCAAAATGCCTTGCCGCTCAATGCTTTCGCGCGAACCATCGAGATCGCGGTGCTCGAAGCCCTCGGTGCCGACGAGCTGCCGCCGCCGCTGTTGCCGGTCGATCACGTGCTGTCGTGAAGCCCGCCGGCCGGGTTGACATGGCCGTTTCGCTGGCTACTTGGATTTCAGAAATTTCTGAAAGTTCAGGCAATGCCGCTCTCCCCCATCATCGAGGCCTTCGTGCTGCATTTCGGCGAGATGGGCAGCCATTGGGGCATCAACCGCACGGTCGGGCAGATCTACGCGCTGCTCTACGTATCCGACCGTCCGCTGCCGGCCGACGAGATCGCCGAAACCCTTGGCTTCTCGCGCTCGAACGTGTCGATGGGGCTGAAGGAGCTGCAATCCTGGCGCCTCGTGCGGCTGCAACACCTGCCGGGTGACCGGCGCGAGCATTTCTCGACCCCGGACGATATCTGGCAGATCGTCCGCACCCTGGCCGAGGAGCGCCGCCGCCGCGAGATCGACCCCACCCTCAGCGTGCTGCGCGACCTGCTGATGGAGGCCCCCCGCTCGGAGGCCGACCGGCTCGCCCAGCGCCGCCTCGCCGAGATGCACGACCTGATCGAGCTGCTGATGCGCTGGTCGGAAGACGTGCAGAAGCTCGACAACAAGGATCTCGTCCAGCTTCTCCGCCTCGGCGGCCGCGTCGTCGCGCTGCTGGAACTGAAGAACCGCCTGCCGCTGCTCGGGCGCGGCAAGGCCGGCCGCTCCCGGCCCGAGACCGCCGAAGCCGACGCCCTCGCCGGCGCCGACGCCAACGACAACAACGATACGGACAGAGAATGACAAGCATGCATGCCGGCGGGCTGGCGATCGTGCTCGCACGCGCCCAGTTCGGTTTCACCATCGCCTTTCACATCATGTTTCCGGCCTTCTCGATCGGGCTCGCCGCCTATCTCGCGGTGCTCGAGCTGATGTGGCTGGTCACGAAGCGCCCGGTCTATCTCGACGCCTACCGCTACTGGCTGAAGATCTTCGCCGTCATCTTCGCGATCGGCGTCGTCTCCGGCCTGGTGATGGCCTACGAGGTCGGCGCCAACTGGGCGGGCTACTCGGCCAAGGTCGGGCCGATTCTCGGGCCGCTGCTCGCCTGGGAGACGATGACGGCCTTCTTCCTCGAGGCCGGCTTCCTCGGCATCATGCTGTTCGGCATGTCGCGCGTCGGCCCGAAGCTGCATTTCGCGGCGACCGCCCTGGTCTCGATCGGCACGCTGATCTCGGCCTCGTGGATCCTTGCCGCGAATTCGTGGATGCAGACGCCCCGCGGCTATGCCATCGGCGCGAACGGCGATTTCGTGCCGAAGAACTGGCTTGCCATCATCTTCAACCCGACCTTCCCCTATATGTGGCTGCACATGGTGATCGCCGCCTTCATCGCGACGGCGCTGGCCGTCGGCGCGGTCGGCGCGTTCCACCTGCTGCGCAACCCGAAGAACCCGGTCAGCCGGCTGATGTTCTCGATGGCGATGTGGCTGCTGACCATCGCCGTGCCGGTGCAGGGCTTCGTCGGCGATGAATCCGGCCGCGCGACGATGACCGACCAGCCGCTGAAGCTCGCCGCGATGGAGGGCGACTTCCACACCCGCGCCGGCCAGGCGCTTCACCTGTTCGGCTGGCCCAGCCGAAGCCTCGGCCGCCTGCTCTATGACGTGAAGATCCCCGATCTCGGCTCGCTCATCATCACCCATCACCTGCACGGCGTGGTGCAGGGGCTGGATGCTTTCCCGAAATCCGACTGGCCGGTGCTGATCCCCACCTTCTGGGGCTTCCGCGTCATGGTCGGGCTGTGGTCGCTGATGCTGGTGCTCGCCCTCGGCGCGCTGGCCCTACGCCGCGGCGGCCGGCTTTATGAGAACGCCTGGTTCAAGCGCTTCGCGGTGGCGATGGGCCCGGCCGGCTTCATCACCATCATCGCCGGCTGGGTGGTCACCGAAACCGGCCGCCAGCCCTGGACCGTCTATGGCGTGCTGCGCACGGTGCAGAGCGCCTCGCCGCTCACCCTGGGCGAGATCGTCTGGTCGTTCGGCATCATCATCGTGCTCTATACGCTCGTCTTCGGCGTCGGCATCCGCTACGTGCTCGGCCTGATGGCGCATGAGCCGAGCGTGGGCGAGCCACCGCTGCGCGACGACAAGCCGCTGCGCAGCCACGGCCCGCACCGCCTGCACGATCCCGCGCCGGCCCCGAGCCCGGCGGAGTGATCGCCATGCTCAACGCCCATACATTGCCGATCATCTGGGGCTGCATCATGGCCTTCGTGATCTTCGCCTATGTCGTGCTCGACGGGTTCGATCTCGGCGTCGGCATCCTGTTCGCGGCCGAGCGCGGCCGCGCCGAGCGGGACGTGATGGTGAATTCCATCGCCCCGGTCTGGGACGGCAACGAAACCTGGCTCGTGCTCGGCGGCTCCGGCCTCTACGGTGCCTTCCCCGAGGCCTACAGCGTGATCCTGCCGGCGGTCTACCCGCTGGTGATCACCATGCTGATCGGCCTGATATTGCGCGGCGTCGCCTTCGAGTTCCGCTTCCGCGCGCATACCGAGCGGCACCGGCTCAACTGGGATTACGGGTTCTGGTTCGGCTCGGTCATCGCCGCCTTCTGCCAGGGGGCGATCCTCGGCGCCGTGCTGCACGGCACCAAGGTCGCCGGCGGCCAGTTCGCCGGCGGGCCGTTCGCCTGGTTCTCCGCCTTCTCGCTGTTCACCGGCCTCGCCGTGGTCTGCGGCTACGCGCTGCTCGGCGCCGCCTGGCTGGTCTGGCG
>JAJZFF010000063.1 GCA_021805485.1 Pseudomonadota bacterium | reverse complement strand
CGTACGACACGACGTCCAGCGTCCGTCCGTCGAACGCGGTGAGCCGGTGCTGCACGCTCACCGGCTGCCCCGCCTTCAGCCCGGCGACAAACCGCCGCAGCATCAGCCGGCGATCGGCCGGCGGAAACAGCGCCCGCAACTCGTCGAGCGTCACCGGCCGGTTCCGCGCCTCGCCGCCGGCGAGCTGCCAGGTCTCGGGCGAGAAGCGGATCTCGCCGGCCGCAAGGTCCCATTGCCAGCTGCCGATCTGCGCGAGCCGGTGGGCGGCGGCCTGTTCGCGCGTGCGCTCGGCGAGCTGCTCGGCGCGAAAACGCGCCTCGGCCTTCTCCCGCGCCAGCTCCTCGGCAAGGGTGCGCAGCGTGGTGATGTCGGTTGTCGTGCCGACCATGCGCACCGGGCGACCCGCGATGTCGCGCTCAACCACCATGCCCCGGCTGAGAACCCATTTGTACGATCCATCGGCGCAGCGCAGCCGATGCTCGACCTCATAGCGCGCGGTCCTCCGGTCGAAATGGTCCTGCATCGTCTGCCGGACATAGTCGAGGTCATCCGGGTGGACGCGGGCATAGGCCGCCTCGATATGCGAGCGGGCCGGCATCTCGGCATAGCCCAGGATCCGCCACCAGCCCCGCGAATACCGGATCTCCCCGGTCACGACGTCGCGATCCCAGATCCCCGTTCCGCTCTCCTCCACCGCGAGATTGACGATGTCGGTGAAATCGTCGGGCCTGTTGCCGGCGAGCGTCATCCCGGCGGGAGTCCGGCCCGGCCAGCCTTGGCCCCGATGCCGGGCCGGCGGGATCTCATGGTCGATCCATTGTTATCTGACCTGACCCGGCCGGGCATCGGCGCGCCGCCCAAGGCGGCCGGCAGCGACCGCCGCATCCGGCCGCGCCGACTTCATGGCGGCGCGATCCGGTCGTCTGTATTGAACAGACTCACATCCCAACGAACAAAAAAGCATAAACAAGCCTATTCATGTGCCGGCATTCCGGGAGCTGTTGATCCGAACTGTTCCACCATGGCGGATTCGTCTTGTTTTTGCGGCACAATAGTCGAATTGCCCAAATTTTGTCATTTTTTTTAATAAAAAGCAATTGCCGAAGCCGCAACAGAAAATCAAACGCGCCTCGCCACGCCGGTTTCCGAAAAATCATGGTCCAGACTGTAGCCTTTTCAAACCGGGTCCGCATCGGCGCGCAAGGTGCGGGTCGCGGAAGGCGGCATCGCCACCGCGCGACGATACGCCGATGCCGCAAGCGCGCCAACCGGGGCTTTCCCGGCATCCATTCCAATGTCGCGCCTTAATCGAAAATTAACAGGCGCATGTTACATCTTTCCGCATCGGGAAAATCCACGAGGCGCGGTTGCACTGGCGAATGACCTGCATCGGACCAACGCAAGCCGCGGCGCGGACCTGCCATGCCGCAGGGTGCCGCCAGCCTCGCCCGGGCGCACTTCCCGCGCCGATTCGCAAAAGCCGATTGTTCCGGAGGTAGAGTGACAGCAGACAACGCCGCCTTGGTGGCATGGACGGCGCGCGTAGCGCAGGCAACACGGAAGCTGCTGCCGAAAGGCGGCGACCTTGCCTGGCTCCTGCGCCAGAGCATGCATACGCATTTCCAGCGCCTCGCGGTGCTGCCGGTGTTCGGCCTGTCGCGCGGGCCGGTCCGCGTGCTCGATGTCGGCGCCGGCACCGGCGCCCTGTGCCTCGACCTTGCCTGGATGTGCGGTCCCGAGGCCCGGATCACCGCCGTCGACAACGACGCCCACGGCCTCTCGCTGCTGCGGGACCTCGCCGCCGCGCTGCACCTCGCGGTCGATGCCCGGCTGGCCGACGCCTATGCGCTGCCGGTCGAATCCGCCAGCCAGGACCTCACGCTGAGCCGCTTCCTGTTCCAGCACCTCGAACGGCCGGAGGCCGCGCTCGCCGAAATGGTCCGCGCCACCGCCCCCGGCGGCCGCGTCGCGGTCATGGAGGTCGATGACGGCGCCTGGTTCTCCTACCCCGACGAACCTCCGGCCCTGGAGCGGCTGAACGGCGCGGTCCGGCAGTTGCAGGCTTCGGTCGGCGCCGGGCGGCAGGTCGGGCGGCGTCTCTACCGGATGTTCCGCGCCGCCGGGCTCGCGGACGTGCAGGTGCTGGCCGTCCCGCGCGTGCGCCTCGGCCTCACCTACGGTCGCGATTCCGAGCTCGAAACGCACCAGAAGGAGTTCTACCTGAACCAGCGCGACCGTCTGATCGGCGCCGGGCTGATGACCGCGGCCGAATTCGACGAGGCGATGCGGGCGCTCGATGCCAGCTTCGCCGCCGACGATTTCGGCTTCGCCTGCGAATTCGTGGCGATCGGGCGGGTGCCCTGACCCGGCGCGCCGGGCCGGCCCGCGTCCTCAGCCGCTGCCCGGCGTGATTCCGGCGGACCGGATCCGGTCCGAGGCCGAGAGCAGCGCCTCGGCCAGCGCCGCCGCCGGATGCCGTCCCTCCGGGCCGATCACCACGAACTCGGTGAGTCCCAGGGGCGGCAGCCCGGCATCCGGCGGCACCGGCGCGAGGCCCGGCGGAATCAGCCGGGCCGCGTGCGCGGCGAACCCGAGCCCGGCCAGCGCCGCCGCCCGCAACCCGCTCAGGCTGCCCGAACTGCACGCGATCCGCCACGGCAGATGCGCCCGGTCCATCGCCTCCAGCGCCCGCTCCCGCGTCACACTCGGCGGCGGGTAGAGCACCAGCGGCACCGGCTGCCCCGCAACCGGCCGCTTCCCCGGCCGCGCGATCCACACCAGCTCCTCCGCCCAGGCCACCCGCCCGCGCCGGTCGCCCGCCCGCCGCTTCGCGAAGATCAGGTCGAGTTCGCCGGCGTCGAAACCTGCATAGAGCGTCTGGCTCAGCCCCACCGTCAGTTCGAGATCCACCTCCGGATGCCGCCCGGCGAAATCGGCCAGCACCTCCGGCAAGGCGCTGAACACGAAATCCTCCGACGCGCCGATCCGGATCCGCCCGCGCAGCGCGCTCGCCGCGAAATAGGCGTCGATCCGCGCCTCCGCCTCCAGCAGCCGGCGCGCGAAATCCAGCAGCGCGTCGCCATCCGGCGTGGGCGAGACGCGGTGCGTATCCCGCGCGATCAGCCGCCGCCCGGCCAGCGCCTCCAGCCGCGCCACGTGCTGGCTCACGGTCGACTGCCGCAGGCCGAGATGCCGCGCCGCGCGGGTGAAGCTGCGCGCCTCGACCACCGCGATGAAACTCCGCAGCAGCACCGGCTCGAATCGCGGGCGCGCCGGCGCCTGGCCGGCATGATTATCATAAATCATGATTGCCGATATCACGTTCATCACGATTGTCCATGACCGGCATCCTGCTACATCGGCGTCATGTCCATACGCGCCACGCTGTCCCGCCTCGGGATCGACCCCTACCTGTTCTTCCTCCTCGGCACCGTGGCGCTCGCCGCGCTGCTGCCCGCGCGCGGCCTCGCCGCCGTCGTGGTCGGGCACGCGGTTCACTGGGTCGTCGCCCTGCTGTTCTTCGTCTACGGCGCCAAACTCTCCACCGCCGAGGTCCTGCGCGGCCTGCTGCACTGGCGGCTCCAGGGCGCGGTGTTCGCCTGCACCTTCATCCTGTTTCCCGCCCTCGGCCTCGCCGCGGTCACCCTGCTCGGCTCCGCCCTGCCGCCGGCGCTGGCCACCGGCATCATCTTCGTCGCCATCCTGCCCTCCACGGTGCAGTCATCCATCGCCTTCACCTCGATCTCCCGCGGCAACGTGCCCGCCTCGCTGTGCAGCGCGTCGGTGTCGAACCTCGCCGGCATGGTGATCACGCCGCTCCTGGTCATGCTGCTGCTGCACGCGAAGGGCGGGTTCAGCGCCGGCGCGCTGGAAGACATCGCGCTCCAGCTCCTCGCCCCCTTCGCGGCCGGCCAGCTTCTCCGCCCCATCCTCGGCCCCGTCCTGCAACGCCACCGCCTGATCACCACCATCGTCGATCGAGGCTCGATCCTCGTCGTGGTCTACGCCGCCTTCAGCGCCGGCATGGTCGGCGGCATCTGGTCGCGCGTCTCGCCGGAAAGCCTGGTCCTGGTCATGCTCGTCGATGCGGCGCTGCTCGCGCTGGTGCTCACCGTCACCAGCCTCGCCGGCGCCCTCGGCTTCTCGCGCGAGGACCGGATCACCCTCATCTTCTGCGGTTCCAAGAAATCGCTGGCGAGCGGCATCCCGATGGCGAACATCCTCTTCCCGGCGCAGACCGTCGGGCTGATCGTGCTGCCGCTGATGCTGTTCCACCAGTTCCAGCTCTTCGTCTGCACGCTGATCGCCCAGCGCTTCGCCCGCCAGCCGGCGGCGGCTCCCGCCATCGCCGCCGCCGAACGCCGCCTCGCGGCCTGACGACGGGGTCCGCCTACCGCCCCGGCTTGAGCAGCCGCGCGAGTTCGCCCGGCAGAAGCCCCGCGAGCCCGAGTTCGGCGCAGC
>JAJZFF010000303.1 GCA_021805485.1 Pseudomonadota bacterium | reverse complement strand
GTCGGAAACCTCCTGAGTGATCCGGTTCTGGGTTTCCAGAGCCGCCACACGTGAGGCCTCGGCGGCAACAGCGGCCGCGCGCGCGGCCGCTGTTGCTTCCTGCAGTGCCGCGACGATGACCGCCGCCGGATCCTCCTCATCCACGAGTCTCAGCCTCCGCCAGGGCGGCAGACCGCTCGTTGTCAAATCCGGCCGCCAAGTTCTGGGCCTCGGCGCCAGCCGGCGCCGAGGCCGCACCATGTGTGATTTTCGCGGTTTCTGCAGGCAACAGGACAGCCGAAATCTTCAGCCAATCATCGAACAGGGCCACGTCCGTTTTGCGCGCCAATTTCGGTATCTCCTCCCGGAGAGGATCAAGCAGCATTTGGGAAAAGGAAGGATCTTTCGAGACGCTGAGGTTCGCCGAGGAGGATTTTCCGCCGCGTATCCTCTGCTTTCTTGCGGCCCTTTTCCTTCGCCGCAAGGGACTGCACGCACGCCTTCATCCGCGTGATTTTCTGCTCCGCCGATAGCCTTGGTTTTTCTTCGTCAGATCCTCGGTCAGCGCGATCTTCTTATCGTTATTCCTGTTGGAAACGCTGGCACGGGTCAAGTTTGCACGACCTGAAGCTGGTGGGAAAAGAGTAGTATAAAAAGTTAAAAAATTTATTCTTAATATAAGTGCGCACTTACGAGTTGCTACGCAACTCAGTTTATGACACATAGACAAAAAACAGGACGCTCCGCTTGGCCATCTACCACCTCACGACAAAGCCCATCGCCCGGAGTTCCGGGCGCAGCGCCGTGGCCGCGGCGGCCTACCGCGCGGGCCAAAAGCTGACCAATCTCCGCGACGAGCGGACGCATGACTACCGCCGGCGAGCTGGGGTGATGCATAGTGAAATCGTGCTGCCGAGAGGCGTGCCGGGCGCCGATTGGGCGTATGACCGGGCCGCTTTGTGGAATGCCGCGGAGAAAGCCGAAAAGCGCAAGGACAGCCGCGTCGCCCGCGAGATCGAGATCGCTCTGCCGCACGAACTGACGGCGGAGCAGCGGCTGGCGCTGACACGCGACTTCGCGCAGCGGCTGGCCGACCGCTATGGCGTCGCGGTGGATTTTGCGATCCACAGCCCGCATGGGCACACCGACATCCGCAATCACCACGCCCACATCCTGGTGACGACGCGGAAAGTCATGGCGGATGGCCTGGGCGAAAAATCCGAACTCGAGCTTGAGAACAGGAAGTTGGCGGCGCTTGGTCTGCCGACGTCCCATGACCAGGTGCGCGAAATCCGCGTGGCCTGGGAGGAGATGGCCAATGGGTTTCTCGCCAGGACGGATTTCGATATCCGCATCGATCATCGCTCGCATCTGACGCGGGGGGTCGCCATCGAGCCGACAGCTCATGTCGGGGTGCATGCGACCGAGATGCGCCGGCGCGGCATCGATATCGCGCGGGTAGCGCTGGACGATGAGGCGGCCCGGCGGAATGCGGAGCGGATCCGGGCGCGGCCCGAGGATCTTCTGACGCTGCTCACCGATGAGATGAGCGTCATTGAGCATCAGGACATCGCCCGGCGGCTGCATCGGTATCTCGATACCGATGACCCGGTGGTGTTCCAGAATGCGCTGGCGCGGGTGCTGGCCTCGCCCGCCCTGGTGACGCTGCGGCCGGAGCAGCGTGACGGGGCGGGGCGGGTCATCGCGCCGGCTCGCTATTCCACCAGGGAGATGGTGGAGATCGAGCGGGGAATGGCGCGGGCCGCCGACCAGATGGCGGCGAGCCGTGGCTTCGCTGTCGCCAGCCACACCGTCGAATGGGCGATCGCGCGGCAGGATGCGGACATCCAGCAGCGTGGCGGCGCCGGTCTGACGGAAGAGCAGCGCGCGGCGATCGCGCATGTCTGTGGCCCGGCGGGCATTGCCGCCGTCATCGGGCGGGCCGGCGCGGGGAAAAGCACCATGCTCAAGGCGGCCCGCGAGGCCTGGGAGGCACGGGGGGGTCGGGTGTTTGGCGCGGCGCTTGCCGGCAAAGCCGCGGAGGGGCTCGAGGCGTCTTCCGGCATTGCCTCGCGCACCCTGGCGTCCTGGGAGCGCGGCTGGGAGCGCGGGCGCGATCATCTGCGGCGCGGCGATGTTCTGGTCATCGACGAGGCCGGCATGGTGGGCTCGAAACAGCTGGCCCGCTTCATCGCCGCGGCGGAGAGGGCCGGCGCGAAAATCGTCCTGGTCGGCGACCCCGACCAGCTGCAGCCGATCAATGCCGGCGCCGCGTTCCGCGCCATTGCCGAGCGCACCGGCTTTGTCACTCTCGAGCGGATCCAGCGCCAGCGTGAGGCGTGGCAGCGTGAGGCGTCGATGGCCTTCGCCCGGAGCCGGACGGCGGAGGGGCTGGCGCTGTATGCCGAGAGGGGCGCGGTGCGGTTCCGGGACGACAAGGCCGAGACCATGAGGGCGGTGGTCGGTGATGTCTTGAGCGACATGAAGTCCCATCCGAACGGATCCCGCCTGGTGCTGGCCCATCGCCGGGCGGATGTGCGGGCGCTGAACGAGGCCATCCGGACCGGCTGGCGGGAAACCGGTCGGCTCGGCGAGGAGAAGGTCTATCAGACCGACGAGGGCGAGCGCGCCTTCGCGCCCGGAGACCGGCTGTTGTTCCGGGAGAACAACCGCGGTCTCGGGGTCAAGAACGGCGTGCTCGGCACGGTTACGCGCGCCGATGAGGGGCGGCTCGAGGTGCGGGTCGATGACGATGAGGGGAAGGTGCGGAAGGTTGTGGTGTCGATGGCCGATTACGCGGCCGTCGATCACGGCTATGCCGTGACCATTCACAAAAGCCAGGGCGCGACCGTCGATCGGGCCTTCGTCTATGCCTCCCGGATGATGGACCGGCATCTGACCTACGTTGCCATGACCCGGCACCGCGACAGCGTGCGGCTTTACGTCGACCGGGAGGAATTCCGGGATCTTGCCGCGTTGTCGGGACGGCTTTCCAGCGGCGACGGCAAGGAGACGACGCTCGATTACGCCGTGGACGGCTATGCCACCCGCCGCGGCCTCGAGCCGCCGAGCGAGATCGTCGTGCCCGCGGCGCCGGCGCCGGCGCCCGCCGTCGATCCGCTCGCCGAGGCGGCGATCGCGGCCGAGCAGGCCAGAGCCCAACGCGAGGCGGCAGATCGGCGGCAGGCCGCCGAAAACGAGATCAGGAAGCAGGCCGCAAGCCTGGTGCGCCGATGGGAAATTCTGGCGGCGATGTACAGGAGTGCATTATCGGGGGTGCAGAGCAGGCCGCAGATCCTTGCCACGCGGCGGGCGGCACTTCTGGCCTTTGGCGAGAGCCTGGCAGGAGCGGCGGCGGCCGTGCAGCTGTTGCGCGAACGTGGCGCCAATTTCGGGATCGAGGAGAACTCGCCCCTGATAAGCGTGCTGGCCGCCGATCAGCCGGCGAGCGTCATTCGCAAGCTGATCGATAACAGCGAAAAGCGAGAGCGGCTGGAACAGCGTGCTGCCGAGGTCAGGGACAGGTCGGCCGGAAATGCGCCGCCGGTGCGGCCTGCCCCGGTAATGAGATCGGCCGTGCCAGAAAACAGGCCGGTGCTTCTGCCGTCCGCGGTACCGTCGCCCGCCCCCGTCGTCGATCCGCTCGCCGAGGCGGTGGAGCGCTGTGCCGAGGCCATCCTCGCTTTCGACCGCATGTCGCATCAGAAGCAGCCAGTGAGTGACGACGATCGGAAGCAGGTGTCTGCTGCGGCCCGGAGCGCCGAGGCGGCGCTGAATGCCATCCATCCGGGAGCGGCAAACAGCCTTGTGGATGCTCTTCGCTACGATGCCGGGGCGCGCAAGGCGATTGTCGAACTGAGCGGGTTCGCCCGGGCCAGGGCGCTGATCGAGGCCATAGAGCGCGAGGCGCAAAACCGCGCCAATGCCGAGGCGCGGGCGGTGCAGTACATCGAGGAATGGAGTCGGCTGAAGGCTGCGCATCAGCGGCATGAGACATCCGGCGACATCCAGCGGTACCAGCGAATCGAGGGACGGATGCGGCGACTCCAATCGGTCGCGAGGCGGGATGCGCGGGCATGGGCGGTGATGGCCGGGAAAATGAAGCCGTTCGGGGATACACCGGAAACGTTTTTTACTTTGCCTGTCGCGGAAAATCCGAGCCTGCGGTCTGCCCCGGGAATGAACCCGGCCGCGCAGGAAGACCGGCCGGAGCCGGATCAGCCGGAAGACGATAACGGGCCTCGTCTCCGTCCGCGGTGAGACTTGCCGCGGACGGCATTATTCCGGCCGCCATTCCGATTATTCCCCGGCCGCCCATGTTGCCGCGTTGGCGGCCGGCGTTGCCAGCCGGGATCGTCAGGCGCCCGGGGCGTCTGACGGCGTGCTGCCTTCCTTGGCGGCCTTCGTCGCAAAGGCTTCGATCCCGAGCTTGATCAGCACCCGGATTCGCGTGTCACGGAATACCATTACGTTTGCTTTTTAT
>JAJZFF010000361.1 GCA_021805485.1 Pseudomonadota bacterium | reverse complement strand
CGCCGCCACCACCGGCCACCGTGCTGATCCGCGATGCGACGAAATCGATCATCAGCCGGAACGACAGCCCGGATCTCGGCTTCGATCGCGGGCTGAATCCCTATCGGGGCTGCGAGCATGGCTGCATCTATTGCTATGCGCGGCCGACCCATGCGTGGATCGGCATGTCACCGGGGCTCGATTTCGAAACGAAGCTGGTTTTCAAGCCTGAGGCGGCGACGCTGCTGGAGCGGGAACTTTCACGCAAGGGCTACCAACCGGCGCCGATCGTGCTCGGGTCAAACACCGACCCGTATCAGCCGGTCGAGCGGCAGTTGCGGCTGACCCGCGCGGTGCTGGAGGTGCTGGAGCGGTTCGGGCATCCGGTGTCCATCATCACCAAGTCGGCTGGAGTGCTGCGGGATGTCGACATTCTCGGGCGGATGGCGGCGCGCAACCTGGCCCGCGTTCATCTCTCGGTGACGACGCTGGATGCACGGCTCGCCCGGGCGATGGAGCCGCGCGCGGCAACGCCTGGGCGGCGGCTCGATGCGATCACCGGACTGAAGGAAACGGGGATTCCGGTCGGCGTGCTGGCTGCGCCGATGATACCGGGAGTGAACGATGCCGAGCTTGAGCGAATTCTGGAAGCGAGCTCCAGGGCCGGCGCATCCTGCGCCAGCGCCATCCTGCTGCGGCTGCCGCATGAACTCGGCGAATTGTTCGAGGACTGGCTGAAGCGCACCATGCCCGACCGCGCCGCGCATGTGCTGAGCCTGATCCGCCAGACCCGCGGCAGCGCGCTCAACGATGCGGCGTTCGGCAGCCGGTTCCGCGGCACCGGCGCCTATGCCGCGCTGCTGCGCGCGCGCTTCCAGCGGGCGGCGCGGCAGTTCGGCTTGGACGAGGCGCCGCCGCCACTCGATTGCGGGCAGTTCGCGAAGCCGCGGGCGAAGACGGCATCCGCCCAGCTTTCGCTGTTCTGACGAGGCGCCGCGTCAGGCGTTCTTCAGATAGGCGTCGTATTCCACGTCCGAGATCCGGCGACGGAACTCGGCGATTTCCTGGCGCTTGCAGGCGGCGAAGATGGACTGAAAGGCCTCGCCGAAGATCGCGCGGGTCAGGGCCGAGTTGGCGAAGCGCTCGGTGGCTTGACTCCAGGCGATCGGCAGGCGTGGCGCCGTGGCGGCCACCTTGTCGCCGAAGGTTTCCTCGCCCGGATCGGCCCCCTCCCCGATCCCCGCCTCCATCGCGCCAAGCAGGGCGGCGAGGACGAGATAGGGGTTGCAGTCGGCCCCGGCGACGCGGTGCTCGATGCGAGCCGCGGCGGGTTCGGCGTTGATCACCCGAATCGAGGACATGCGGTTGTCATGCCCCCAGTCGCCGAAGACCGGTGCATGAGTACCGGGGGCGAAGCGACGGTAGGAATTTGCGTGCGGTGCGAAGGTCAGCATCGTGTCCGGCATCGCCGCGACGAGGCCGCCGAGCGCATGGTAGAGCACCGGGGCGGCGCGTGCGGCATCGCCGGTGAAGACGTTGTGCCCAGCGCGGTCGAGCAGCGAGACATGGACATGCATGCCGCTGCCGGCCCAGTTGCCGAAGGGCTTGGCCATGAAGGTCGCGGCGAGGCCGTGCTTGCGGGCGATCTGCTTGACCGCGCGCTTGAACAGCACAGCATCGTCGGCGATGCGCAGCGCATCCGCCGCGTAGTGCAGCGTGACCTCGAACTGGCCGGGGCCGTTCTCACTGATCAGCGTGTCGAGCGCGATCGACTGGGCGTCCGCCGCGCGCAGCAGGTCGCGCAGCACGGGCTCGTAGTCGTGGATCTCCCACAGGCCGAGCGTGTCGGTCTGCCAGCCGCGCCAGTGGCTTTCATCGGCGCCGCGCGGGGCGACGCGCTGGCCGCCGGTGCGGTTGGGATCGAGCAGGTAGAATTCCAGCTCGACACCGACCGCCGCGGTGAGGCCGCGCGCGGCGAGACGGTCGATCACGCGGGAGAGCACGCCGCGCGGATCGGCATAGAAGAGCGAGCCGTCCGCCTCCTGCATGGTGAGCAGCGCCTGGGCGGCTCGCCCCTCCGCCCAGGGCATGACGGCGACGCTGTGCGGCACGGCGAAGCACTTGCCGTCGGGGTCACCGGTGTCGAAGGCGATACCGCCCTCGACGATGTCCCGCCCCCAGATATCGAGCAGATAGGCCGAGCGCGGCAAGGCGACTCCGCCGGTGAACAGCGCATCCGCCCGGTCGCGTTGCAGCCACTTGCCGCGGGGAACGCCGTTCACGTCGATGATGAAAGCTTCGATCAGCTCGCAATCGGCGAGCAGCGCGCGCCGGTCCGCCGGCGCCGCCACGGCGTCCATCTCAGGCCGCCATCTCGCCGCGTACTTCATCCATCGTCGCGGTGATGGCGCGGCGGGCGCGGGCGACCATGTCATCGATTTCCGCGTGGCTTATGGTCAGTGGTGGCGCGAACACCATCGTGTCGCGCACCGCGCGCATCACCAGGTCGTTGGCGAAGCAATGGTCGCGGCAGATCGTGCCGACGCGGCCGGTTTTCTCGAAGGGGCGCCGGGTGCGCCGGTCGGCGGTCAGTTCGATCGCGCCGATCAGGCCGACGCCGCGAATCTCGCCGACGATCGGCAGGTCGTCCAGCGCGGCGTGCAGCTTTTCGCGCAACATCTCGCCGATTGCAGCGGCGCGGGTAGCAAGATCCTCGCGCTCGATGATGTCGAGATTGGCAAGGGCCACCGCACAGGATACCGGATGACCGGAATAGGTGAAACCGTGATAGAACTCGCCGGTTTCATTGATCAGCACCTCGGCCACGCGGTCGCCCACCATGACGGCGGAGAGCGGCGCGTAGCCGGAGGTGATGGCCTTGGCGAGGGTCATCATGTCGGGCTGGATGCCGAAGGTTTCGCAACCGAACATCTTCCCGGTGCGGCCGAAGCCGCAGATCACCTCGTCGGCGATCAGCAGGATGTCGTTCTCGCGGCAGATGCGCTGGATTTCCGGCCAGTACGTTGCGGGCGGAATGATGACGCCGCCGGCGCCCTGGATCGGCTCGCCGATGAAGGCGGCGATGTTGTCGGCACCGAGTTCGGCGATTTTCGCTTCCAGCGCGCGGGCGGCGTGCAGGCCGAATTCGGCCGGGTCCATCTGGCTGCCGCGGCCATACCAGTAGGGCGGCACGATATGGGCGAAATCGGGCAGTGCCGCGCCCTGGCGGTGCATGTCCTTCATTCCGCCGGCGGCGGCGCCCAGCGTGGTGGAGCCGTGATAGCCGTATTCGCGGCCGATGATGATGCGCTTGGCGGGCTTGCCTTTGGTGATCCAGTAGGTGCGGGCCATGCGCAGCGCGGTATCGACCGCTTCCGATCCCGAGCAGGCGAAGAATGCGTGGTTCAGGTCGCCCGGCGCCATCGCGGCGAGACGGTCGGCCAGGGCAATGACCGGGCGCGTCGAGGTCTTGAAAAACGTGTTGTAGAACGGCAGCGTGCGCATCTGTGCCGCGGCGGCCTCGACAAGTTCCTCGCGGCCATAGCCGGCGGCGACGCACCAGAGGCCGGCCATCGCATCGAGAATCCGGTGACCCTGATCGTCGGTCAACCAGACGCCATCACCGCCGGTGATGATACGAACCTGTCCCCCGTGGAGGGATTTGTGATCGGAAAAGGGGTGGAGATGATGGGCGGCGTCAGCCGCCTGCCAGTCGAAGGCAATGGTCTGGTCGGGCATGGTCTACTCCGTTGTGTCGTGCGTGGGGTGCGGCACAGGCCGCGTGACGGCAACGATCAGGAACGGGGCGGGCTGAAACCGATTCGGGCGCAGAGGCGCAGCATCTCGGCTTGCAGGTCGAGGCTGGGGCGCGGCGCGACGAGGCGGAGTGTCGCCGCGCGGCCGGCCGGATCGGACCTGGTTGCACCGAAGCGTGTCATGGCATGACACAGTATCGGCTCCGGCGGCACTGTTCAACCGGAATATGCGGGTTCAGAAGCTGGGCGGCGTGTTGGCGCTGATCACTTCGCAGGCCTCGTCGAACGGGTTGCGGAAGCGATGCGGGATCCGGCTGCGGAAATAGTATGCTTCGCCGGCACCAAGGGTGCGTTCCTGGTCACCGACGGTGACGACGAGACGGCCGCGAATGATGACGCCTGCCTCCTCACCCTCGTGGCGGAGCATCGCCTCGCCGGTATCAGCGCCGGGCCTGTAGTTTTCGTGCAGCATCTGCAACGCGCGGTCCTTCATGCGGCGGCCGACCATGCGGAAGGAGATCCGCTCGTCGAAGGCGATTTCGGTGAGATCGGCGGCGGTGAAGAATACGTCCTCCGGGGCGGCAAGATCGAGCGTGAAGAACTCGGCCAGCGACATCGGGATGCCGTCGAGAATTTTCTTCAGCGAGGAGATCGACGGGCTGACCCGCCCCTGCTCGATCAGCGAGATGGCACCGTTGGTCACGCCGGCGCGGCGGGCAAGCTCGCGCTGGGT
>JAJZFF010000436.1 GCA_021805485.1 Pseudomonadota bacterium | reverse complement strand
GGAAGCCGGACGGCGCGAGCGTGCGGACGATCGCGGCCCCCAGCCGCTTCGCGCCGCCCGTCACCAGCGCCGCGCCCTCGAACGGCGCGGTCATGGAAACAGCGCCGCTTCGAGGGCGGCGGGATCGTCGAGCAGCGCGGTCGGGCGCGGGGCGAGCAGATCGAACAGTCGCGCGGTGCCGAAGGCGGCGAGATCGACATCCATCATGTCCGCGACCATCGCCTCATAATTGTCCTCGAGGCGGCGGCTCGCCGGATCGAGCCCGGTGACCAGCAGCAGCCCGGTCGGCGGGGCATCCAGCGCGAGCAGCCGCAGCTCCGGCCGGTAGCGGCGCAGCAACACGGCGACCTTCCACACATCGCCGGCCCACCAGCCGGGCACCACGGCATCGCGGCGCAGGTCGGGGTTCTGGTCGCGGTTGGCGATGCGCGGGTCGATCGGCAGGCAGTCATGCAATGCGATCACGCTGCGGCCGTGGCAGACATGCTCGGCGTTGATGATGTCGCGGAGCAGGAACTCGAAGCGGTGCATGCCGTCCAGAAAGGCGAAATCGACCGGGCCGCCGAGCAGCGCCAGCGGGTCGCGCCGGGCGAAGAAATCGTCGCTCGTGCAGGCGAAGAGGTGACAGGCGGGCTTGCCGGCGAGCACGTCGCGGTCGAGGCGGAAATCGGGGTCGATCGCGAGGCTCTCGGCCTCCGCCAAGGCTAGCGACTCGCCGCGCCAGACGCCGATCTCGAGATAGCGGCGCGGCGCCAGGGTACGGTGCAGCCGGCCGAGGCAGTCGAGATAGTCCGCCCCCTGATGGTGCGTCATCACCTCCGGCGCCGGGGCGTTCATCGCGCCGCGCCGCCCGCCTGGGCCAGTTCGGAGGGCGTCATCTGGAAGCCGACCAGCACCTGCTGCGCGGCGCTGCGCGGGACGTTCGGGAAATCGAGCCGGATCGGCTTCGTGGTGGCGACCGCCTGCCTCGCGCCGTTGCGGAAATCGAAGCGCACCGGATAGACCTGCTTGGCGATGATCCGCTCGCCCTCGGTGATCGCCACGAAATACGGCACCGTGAAATCGTCCTGCCGGGCGGCGAAGCCCTTGGCCGCGGCGAAGCCGATGCGGAAGACGACACGTTCGCCATGATCGCCGCGCGCGGTGCACTTGCCGGCGACACCGGTGATCCGCGCGTCGATGGTCCGGGCAGCGACCTCGTCGGACGGGCCGGCGCTGCGGACCAGGTGGCTGGCCTGCTGCAGCACGGCGACCTGCGGGCAGTCGAGCTTCGGGCCGGACCCGCCGGCGCAGGCGGCAAGACCGAGAGGGACGAACAGGGCGGCAAGGCGGGCAATGCGGGTCAACTCTGTCTCCATCCGATTTGTCGGTTCTCCCTTGCCATCAAATCGGCGATCGGTCATCTCCCGGGGCCATGGCAGTCTATACCGAAGTCACGGACGACGCGCTGGCCGCGTTCCTCGAAGGATACGACATCGGCCGCATGGTCGCGTTCCGCGGCATCGCCGAGGGGGTCGAGAACAGCAACTACTCACTGCGCACCACCGAGGGCGACTTCATCCTCACGCTCTACGAGCGGCGGGTCGACCCGGCGGACCTGCCCTGGTTCCTCGGGCTGATGGAACATCTCGCGGCGAAGTCCCTGCCCTGCCCGCTGCCGGTGCGCGCGCGCGACGGCGCCAATCTCAATCCGCTGGCCGGACGGATCGCGGCGGTCACCACCTTCCTGCCCGGCGTGTGGCCGCGGCGGCCGACGGTCACGCATTGCGGCCCGCTCGGCGAGGCGATGGCGCGGATGCATCTCGCCGGCGAGGATTACGCGCCGACCCGCGTGAACGCGCTCGGCCCGCAGGGCTGGGCGCCGCTGCTCGCGCGCTGCGGCGACAGCGGCGATGCGGTGCGGCCGGGCCTGACCGGCGATGTCCGCACAGCACTGGAGGCCACCCTCGCCGCCTGGCCGTCGGAACTGCCGCGTGGGCACATCCATGCCGACCTGTTCCCCGACAACGTGTTCTTCCTCGACCACGCGATCTCGGGGCTGATCGACTTCTATTTCGCCGCGACCGATCTTTATGCCTACGACATCGCGGTGTGTCTCAACGCCTGGTGCTTCGAGCCGGATTTCAGCTTCAACATCACGAAGTCGCGGGCGCTGCTGCGCGGCTACCAGTCGGTCCGCCCGCTCTCGGCCGACGAGACCGACGCTCTGCCGGTGCTCTGCCGGGGGGCGGCGATCCGCTTCCTGCTCACCCGGCTCTATGACTGGATCAACACGCCGGAGGACGCGCTGGTGACGCGCAAGGACCCGCTCGACTATTACCGGCGCCTGCGTTTCCACCTGCTGGCGGGATCGGCGGCCGATTATGGCGTCTGAGCCGGGCGTGCTGGTCGAGATCTGGACCGATGGCGGCTGCAAGCCCAATCCGGGCACCGGCGGCTGGGCGGCGGTGCTGCGCTTCGGCGCGGCGGAGCGGGAAATCTCCGGCGCCGAGCGCGAGACCACCAACAACCGCATGGAGCTGACCGCCGCCGCGGCCGCGCTGGAGGCGCTGAAGCGCCCGTGCCGGGTGAAGCTGCACACCGACAGCGAATATCTGCGCAACGGCATCACCCGCTGGCACACCGGCTGGGTGCGGCGCAACTGGCGCAACGCGCAGGGCGACCCGGTGGCGAACTACGAACTCTGGCAGCGCGTGCTCACCGCCGCGAAACCGCACGAGATCGAGTGGATCTGGGTGCGCGGCCATGCCGGTGACCCGATGAACGAGCGGGTCGACCAGCTGGCGACCGCGGCGCGGGAGGCGATGCTCCGCGAACCGGCGGAGACGTCCACGGCCCGCAGGTAACCGCCCGCGAACGGACGGTCAGGCGACGGTGAAGCCGCCATCGACCGGCAGGACCGCGCCGTTCACCATGCTGGCCGCATCCGAGAGCAGGAAGGCGATCACCGATGCCACTTCCTCCGGCTGCGCGAACCGGCGCAGCGGGATACGCGCCAGCATGGAGCCGGCCTTGGCGGGATCGCTCCAGGCGCGCTCGGCCATTGGCGTCAGCGTCACCACCGGGTTCACGCTGTTGGTGCGGATGCCGAACGGGCCGAGTTCCTGCGCCATCGTCATCGTCAGCGAATCGAGCGCCGCCTTGGACGCGCCATAGGCCGCGTGCTCCGGCGTGCCCCAGAGGCTCGCGATCGAGGAGACGTTGACGATCGTCCCCTTCACGCCGCGGCGGATCCAGTCCCGCGCCACGACCTGCGCGACCAGCATCGGCGCCCGCGCGTTCACCGCCATGATCCGGTCGAACATCTCGGCCGTGGTGTCGACGAACGGCGCGAGTTCGGCGATCCCGGCATTGTTGACCAGGGCATCGACCGGCAGCGCCGCCTCGGCCAGGGCCGTCGCCGCCGCCGCATCGGCGAGGTCGACGGCATGGATCCGGCAGCCGGTCTCGGCGGCGAGACTTTCGAGGTCGTCGGGCGCGCGGCTGGCGGCGATGACCTCCGCGCCCTCCGCCGCAAGCATCGCGACCGCGACCCGGCCGATGCCCTTGCCCGCGCCGGTGACCAGGATGCGCCGCCCCGCGAAACGCCCAGTTCCCGAACCCGCCATCGCTTCCCTCCTCAATGTCCCGGCGGGCGCAGCGCGGCCCCGCTTTGCGCGTCGAAGAGATGCACGTGGTCCGCCGGCACCGCGAGGTCGATCCGCTCGCCCTCGCGCCAGTGGCGCTCGTTGCGCGGCCGGCGGATGACGACTTCCTGGCCGTCCGCGGTACGGAAATGCACCTCGATCTGCGCGCCGAGATGTTCGACCACGTCGATCACGCCGCCGATCGCCATCTCGCCGGGCGCGGCGGTGCCGGGCCGCGCATCCTCGCCGCGGAAGCCGACGAGCACGTCGTCCGGCACGGCCACGCCGGGCGGCAGCGGCGCGCGGAGCGACGGCGTGTCGATCACGTCGCGCCCGATGCCGTGCGCGGCGCGCACGAGGTTCATCCGCGGCGCGCCGATGAAGCGGGCGACGAAGGCGTTGGCCGGGCGGGCATAGATGTCGTCCGGCGCGCCCATCTGCTCGACGCGGCCGAAATTCATCACCGTGATCCGGTCGCCGAGGCCCATCGCCTCTTCCTGGTCGTGGGTGACGTAGATCGTCGTCATCCCCACCTTGCGGTGAATCCGCAGCAATTCGGCGCGCATGATGGTGCGCAACTGGGCATCGATATTCGACAGCGGCTCGTCCATCAGCGAGACCGACGGCTCGCGGGCGATGACGCGGGCCAGGGCGACGCGCTGGCGCTGCCCGCCCGACAGCGCGCGCGGCTTGCGGTCGAGATAGGCGGCGATCTGCACCAGGTTGGCGACAAAGCCGATCCGCCGCTCGATCTCCACGGCATCGAGGCCGCGCAGCTTCAGGCCGAGCGCGATGTTCTGCCGCACCGTCATGTGCGGATAGAGCGCGTAGTTCTGGAAGACCATGCCGACGTCGCGGCGGGCCGGCGGCAGCAGCGTCACGTC
>JAJZFF010000504.1 GCA_021805485.1 Pseudomonadota bacterium | reverse complement strand
CAGGAGAGCGTCGCCCCGGCGAGCCGTATCCTCGTCGCCGCCGGCGAGCGCATCGGCGCGGACGGCGTCGTCGAACAGGGCGTCTCCGCCCTCGATGCCAGCCTGGTCAGCGGCGAGAGCCTGCCGGTGGCCGCCGCGCCGGGGACAGCCGTGTTCGCCGGCACGGTGAACCTCGATGAGCCGCTCACCATCCGGGTGACGGCGACGGGCCCGGCGACGCTGCTGGCCGAATGCGTGCGCCTGATCGAGGCCGCCGAGACAGCGCGCGGCCGTGTCGTTCTCCTCGCCGACCGGGTGGCGCGCCACTACGCCCCGGTGGTGCACGGGCTGGCGCTGGCGACGCTGCTGCTCTGGTGGCTCGTGCTCGGCGCACCGCCCGGCCGCGCCCTGATGATCGCCGCCTCGGTGCTGATCATCACCTGCCCCTGCGCGCTGGCGCTGGCGGTGCCGGCGGTGCAGGTCATCGCCACCGGCCGGCTGTTCCGTGCCGGGGTGCTGCTGAAATCGGCGACCGCTCTGGAGCGGCTGGCCGAGATCGATACCGTGGTGTTCGACAAGACCGGGACGCTGACCGAGCCCAGCTTCGTGCTCGCCCACAAGACGGATGGCGAGGCGGATGCTGGGGCGGATGCTGAGGCACTGGCGCTGGCCGCCTCGCTGGCCGCCGCCAGCCGCCACCCGCTCGCCCGCGCGCTGGCCGCCGCCGCGCCGGGCGCGGTGCCCGCCGCCGGGGCCATCGAGCATCCGGGCCAGGGCATCGCCTGGGCCGGGCCGGAGGGCGAGGTGCGGCTCGGCAGCCGCGATTTCTGCGGCGCGCCGGGTGCCGATGGCGAGGTGCCGGAGCTCTGGCTCGCCCGGCCCGGGCACGCGCCGCAACGCTTCGCCTTCGCCGAGCGGCTGCGCCCCGACGCCGCGGCGACGCTGCGCCGGCTGGCGGCGGATGGCCTCGCCCTGGGCCTCGTCTCCGGCGACCGTGCCGGCCCGGTCGCCGCCGTCGCCGCCGCACTCGGGCTCGCCCAGGCCGAGGCCGGACGCAGCCCGGTGCAGAAGATCGCGCGCATCGAGGCGCTGCAGCGCGCCGGGCGGCGCGTGCTCATGGTCGGTGACGGCTTGAATGACGGGCCCTCGCTCGCCGCGGCGCATGTCTCGGCCTCGCCCTCGAGCGCGACCGACATCGCCCAGACGGTGGCCGATGTGGTCTTCCAGGGGCGCTCGCTGCGTCCGGTGGCCGACCTCATCGCCCTGGCGCGGCGGGCGCGGCGGGTGATGCGGCAGAATCTGGCTCTGGCGCTGGTCTATAACGGCACCATGGTGCCGCTGGCGATGGCCGGCTACATTACGCCCTGGCTGGCGGCGGCCTCGATGTCGGCCTCGTCGCTGGCCGTGATGGCCAACAGTTTCCGGGTGAATGTGCGGCTCGCATCATGACCGTGCTGGTCTATCTCATCGCCATCAGCCTCGGGCTCGGTGCCGGCGGGCTCGGGCTGTTCCTCTGGGCCCTGCGCGCCGGCCAGTATGACGACCTCGAGGGCGCGGCCAGTCGCATCCTGTTCGACGAATAGGGTCCCGCTGCGGGAGCCGGCGCTCTAAGCCAATTGTAATGCTGATGCGCTAGACCCTTCCTGTCGCGCGCGGCATGCGGCGGCGAGTGGGCGGCATCGATGAGGCCGCGGGGATCACGGAGGGTATCGGTCTTGCGTATTGCGATGATTGGCGGCGGCTATGTCGGGCTCGTTTCGGGCGCGTGCTTTGCGGAATTCGGCGTCGATGTCAGCGTCGTCGAAGCCGATCCGGGCAAGCTCGCGGTGCTGCAGTCCGGCCGCGTCCCGATCTACGAGCCCGGGCTGGAACAGCTCGTCGCCACCAACGTCGCCGCGGGGCGGCTGCGTTTCTTCGGCGAGCTGGCGCCGGCGCTGGAGGGGGCCGAGGCCGTGTTCATCGCCGTCGGCACGCCGACGCGGCGTGGCGATGGGCATGCCGATCTCACCTATGTCTATGCCGCCGCGGAACAGGTGGCGCGGGCGCTGACGGCGCCGGCCGTGGTGGTGACCAAGTCCACGGTGCCGGTCGGCACCGGGCGGCGGCTGGCGGATATTCTCCGCCAGACCAGGCCCGACCTCGACATCGAGGTCGCGTCGAACCCGGAATTCCTGCGCGAGGGCAGCGCCATCGGCGATTTCATGCGCCCCGACCGCGTCGTCATCGGCGCCGAGTCCGAGCGCGCGCAGGACGTGTTGCGCCGGCTCTACCGGCCGCTCTACCTGATCGAAACGCCGATCGTGTTCACCAGCCTGGAGACGGCGGAACTGATCAAATACGCCGCCAACTCGTTCCTGGCGATGAAGGTGACCTTCATCAACGAGATGGCGGACCTGTGCGAGAAGGCCGGGGCGGACGTGCATGATCTCGCCCGCGGCATCGGGCTCGATGGCCGCATCGGGCGGAAATTCCTCCATCCCGGCCCCGGCTTCGGCGGCTCCTGCTTCCCCAAGGACACGCTCGCCCTGGTGCGTATCGCCCAGGACGCCGGCGCGCCCTCCCGCCTGGTGGAGGCCGTCGTCGCCGTGAACACCGCGCGCAAGGCGGGCATGGCGACCCGCGTCGCCGCCGCCTGCGGTGGCTCGGTGCGCGGGCGGACCGTCGCCCTGCTCGGCCTGACCTTCAAGCCCGAGACCGACGACATGCGCGATTCGCCCTCGCTGCCCATCGTCTCGCGACTGACCGGCGAGGGTGCGCAGGTCCGCGCCTATGATCCGGCGGGCATGGAGCAGGCGCGCGAGCTGCTGGGCGAGGGCGTCACTTATTGCAAGGACGCGATCGACGCGGCCACCGGCGCCGACGCGCTCGTCGTCGTCACCGAGTGGAACGAGTTCCGCGCCCTGGCGCCGGAGCGGTTGCGCACGGCGATGCGCGGCAATGTCGTCGTCGACCTGCGCAACATCTACGATCCGGAGGCGATGCGCGCCGCCGGCTTCGACTACCGCTCGATTGGCCGATAGAGCGGGATGACCGCAGGTGGGATCGCCGCAGGTCTGAATCACGCGATCAGACAAGAGCTGGAGTGGGGTGGCTGAGCGAAAGCGAGGTCGTCCCGCTCCAGCCTGGTGGCCGGCTGATTGTCGCGCGGCCGATCGTCGGGTTTCCGGGCCCTATCAGTCCAGAGGGGCCTCCGATCGTCCGGCGCCAGAGGACGCGGGACGAGGGAGGCTCCGGCTGAACTCGGGCTCATCCATGGCCGAAGCCGCCGCCATGAAAGCCCCAACCCCCGCCGCCACCCCAGCCGCCACCACCGCCGCCCCAGCCGCCACCGCCACCGCCCCAGCCGGTGCCGCCCCAGTTGCCGCGATAGCCACCCCAGCCGCCATGGCCGCCATCGAAGCCGTAGCCGTGGCCATAATAGCCGCCGTAGCCGCCATACCCGCCGAAGCAGCAGCCGAGGCCCCAACCCCAGCCGAGCAGGAACGGCCAGCCCCAGGCATAGTCATAGGCGGGATAGGCGTATGACGGGTACCCGTAGTAGCCGCCGTAGGTGCCGTAGCCGCCATAGTTCCCATAGCCGCCATAGCCGCCATAGCCGTAGTAGTCGG
This sequence comes from Pseudomonadota bacterium, assembly GCA_021805485.1. The sequence goes on along the minus strand of JAJZFF010000504.1, from coordinate 945 downwards.
GGTAGGCGCACGCGCCACCGGCGAGCGGCAGCATCAGGGCCACCATCCGGGCCGCCTTTCGCCACCGTGCCACGGTCATGTCCGCGCTCCCCTTGCGTCCTCGAAAGCCATTCTTCCATAAGTTGGATCGAGGTCGGGGCGGGCGAATGGCACAAAAAGAATTTTATTCCGCACCCGCCACCACCATTCCGCGCCCCATCTGGCTGGTCCCGTTTCGCCCCGCGCGCATCGGGCGCCCGGCATGGTGCCCCCGGACCTTGACCCGCATCAAGGCGGCGCCAGCTCAAGGCTGGTAAATGGCGCGTCGTTCGCGTTCGGCGAGGAGAAATCCATGTGGAATCGGGCGCTCACGGGACTCGTCGTGGTCTTGCCGCTTGCCCTCGCCGGCTGCGTGCCGGACAGCGCGCTGACCGCCGGGGGCCCGCCGCCGGGCGGAGTGATCGCGCTCAGGCTGGAGCCCTGCACCGACCTCACCCACGCCGCCGGCTACGATCTCGGTGCCGAGGCCACGAATGATTTCCGCAGCGTGCTCGAAGCCACGCCAGCCTTCCGCCTCGATCCCGCGGGGCGCTACCGCCTCGTCTGTACGGTCAGCGACTTTGTCGAGGGTCCGCCCTCCGTTTACTGGACTCCCCCCGCCGGCGCGGCGACGCGCGGCAAGGTCGACGCCCGCATCATCGACGGCGCGAGCGGTGCGACGCTGGCCGCCGTCCGCAATGACGGCGAGGTTCCGGCCGGTGGTCTCACGACGGTGAACGTGAACAGCTTCGTTCTGCGCATCACCGTGGAGAGAACCGTCCACGACCTCGCCGCGTGGGCGAGGGGTGAGCACGCCGCCGGCGCCGCCGTGCCCTGATGTCCGCGCCCTGATGGCCGCGTGTGGCTTGATCCAGATCAACGTCGTAACGGTCGGTTTTTTGCATTCATCGGAACAAATCCGTTAAG
>JAJZFF010000604.1 GCA_021805485.1 Pseudomonadota bacterium | reverse complement strand
AGGCAGCGATCGGCTGGCGTCAGCGCCAGGGCGGCGCCGATATGCCGGGCCGAGGCGGCGAGGTTCGCGTTCGACAGCGGGACGATCTTGGGCCTCGCCGTGGTGCCCGAGGTGTGCAGCACCAGCGCGACGTCCTCCGCGCGCGCCGCTCCCGGGTGGGCGGGCGTGGCGGCGGGCAGGGCCGCGGTGTCGAGACGGAATCGGCCGGCCGGCCCGTCCGTGCCGGGCGTCAGCGCGATGACGGGGATGCCGAGCCGCGCGGCCACCGCGCGCGCCGGCGTTTCCGCCCCGGCCTCGAGGATCACCGCCTTGGGCTTGAGGTCGCCCAGATAGAACTCGAATTCCTCGGCCCGATAGGCAGGATTGAGCGGCGCCGCGGTCGTCCCGGCGGCGAGGCAGAGGAACAGGCTGGCGCAGTCCGGCCCATTGGGAAGCACGAAGGCGACGCGGTCGCCCGCGCCGATGCCGGTGGCGTTGAGCGCGGCGATCGTCTCCTGCGCCAGGGCGCGCAGCCCGGCACGGTCGAGCCAGTCGCGTCCCGGCGCGCCGATCGCGGGCAGCGCGCCGTCATGCGTCATCAGAATGTCCATTACCGTCGCGGCCATGCCACCCCCCCTGCGCTACCCTTGGCGAGGCGGGTTTAAGCCGGCGCACGGCCGCCGGCAACGGCCGTCGGGCCAGCGTCTCAGGCCGGGCGGTGGAACCAGTTCGCCGGGTTTGCGTCGCAACAATCCCAGCGCCCGCCGAAGCGGCGGCGGCCTTCGACCAGATCAGGCGCGTCCTGGTGCGTCGCGCGGGGCGCGATCAGCGGGGCGCGATCAGTAGCGGCCGCCGAGCGCATGCACGACTGCCAGCCGCGCGAAGGCGACCGCGACCGAGATGAGATTGGCCAGGAAAAGCGCCGCCAGTCGGCCGGCGGTGAAGCGGGGGCGCAGGTACCGCCACAGTACCCATGTCTCGATCGCGACGTCGCCCAGAGCCAACAGCACCATGTCGCCGCACAGGATCGCGTAGCCCGCCAGCCAGCCATGGGCGGCGGCCGGGCGCAGCGCGGTCTCGAACCAGATTGCCGGGGCCCCGGCGAGGAGCAGCCCGCCGGCGGAGGAGGCGAGATTCATCAGCAGGTCGGCCGCGATGGCCTCCTTCCAGCCGAGCGCGAAGGCCCAGCGCAAGGCCAGCAGTTCCACGCCGAGGGCGATGGGGATCGTCCACCAGGCGATCTGTGGCGCCCAGGCGAGCACCAGGATGAACGGAACGTCGGCCGCCGCCGGCCGCTGCGCCAGGATGAGTGCCAAGGTCAGTGCCAGTTCCGGTGCCGGTCGGGGGCGCGCGGATGCCGAGGGCGGCGGCGGCCGCGCAGCGATGCCGGACCGGGCGCCTCACCCGGCGTCGAAGCCGAGACTCTCCATGGCCTCGACGGCGGCGACGTCGAGCAGGCGCTCGATCACCTCCGGCTCCTGCGCGCCGGCGATGGCGTGGCGATCGGCGACGACGAAGCAGGGCACGCCAGTGATGCCGAGCCGGTGGGCGCGCAGATTATCGGCGTGCACCGCATCCACGCCGGCGTCGCCGAGCAGGAACGCGTGCGCCTCCGCCGCGTCCAGCCCGGCGGCCTCGGCCAGCTCGGTCAGCACGGCGCTGTCGCCGATGTCGCGGCCGTCGTGGAAATAGGCGCTGAACAGCGCCTCCACCATCGGCGCGGCACGGCCGAAACCGGCGGCCCAGCGCACCAGCCGGTGCGCATCCACGCTCGAGGGCGTACGCTGGATGCGGTCGAAGCGGAAGGTCATGCCCTCGGCGCGGCCCAGTTCGGTGAGCGAGTGGTAGAGCCGGCGAGCCCGCTCCTCGCTGCCGAACTTGCGCACCATGTAGTCGCGGGCGCCGACGCCGGCGCGGGGCATGTCCGGATTGAGCAGGAAGGCCCGCCAGGAAATCTCGCAGGAGAGGTCCGGGCGCGCCTGCAGCGTGCGCATCAGCCGGTTGGTTCCGAGCCGGCACCACGGGCATACGAGATCGAGCACGACCTCGACCGAGAGTCGTGCCCGCGGAGGGGCGAGCATGTTCACGCGCGCGAATCTAGCGCCGATTTCTTGCTTTTGCACCCTGTTTCCAAACCGCGCCCGGCGCCGTTTACAGCCGTCCACGCCGAGGGCAGAGTGTCGCCATGGCCATTCAGCTCTACGATCTCGCAGGCGCCGACGAGGCGCTGCGCTTCAGCCCCTATTGCTGGCGCACGCGCCTCGCGCTGGCGCACAAGGACCTCCGGGTGGAGACGCGGCCCTGGCGGTTCAGCGAGAAATCGGTTCTCGCCCCGTTCGGTTCCGAGCGCGTGCCGGTGCTCGTCGATAACGGGCGCGCCGTGGCCGATAGCTGGGCGATCGCCGAATATCTCGAGGACACCTATCCCGAGCGCCCGAGCCTGTTCGAGGGACCGGGCGGCCGGGCCCACGCGCGCTTCATCAATGCCTGGGCGGATCAGGTGATGATGCCGCTGATCTCGCGCATGGTCGTCCGTGACGTCTGGTCGGCGCTGGCGCCGCAGGACCAGGAGTATTTCCGCACCAGCCGCGAGTCCCGCTTCGGCCGCCCGCTCGAGGATGTCGTCGCCGATCGGGAGGCGACCCGCGAGACCTTCGGCCAGGCGCTGGCCCCGGTGCGCACCGTGCTGCGTGCCCAGGAGTGGCTTGGCGGCGAAGGGCCGAGCTATGCCGACTATATCGTCTTCGGCGGGCTGCAATGGGCGCGCTGCATCAGCCGTTTCGAGCTGCTCGACGCGGCGGATCCGCTGACCGAGTGGCGTGCGCGCGTGCTCGACCTGTTCGGTGGCGTCGCCGTCGCCGCGCCCCGCGTCTGAGCGCGACCGCGCCCCGCCCTTGATCTAGATCAATGTGGCGGCCGCGGCGGCCGGCGACCCTCCCGCCGCGTCCCGGATCATCGGGTAAGCAACGCCGGAGAGGAAACGATGGCACTACCCATGAGCCCGGATGAACTGGAGGCGGCGCTGCGCCAGATCGGCGCCGAGCGCTACCACAATCTGCACCCGTTCCATCGCATGCTGCATGGCGGCAAGATGAGCTTCGGCCAGGTGCAGGCCTGGGCACTGAACCGGTACGTGTATCAGTCCGCCATCCCGCGCAAGGACGCGGCGCTGATGGCCAAGCTCGAGGACCGCGAACTCCGCCGCGAATGGATCCATCGCATCCACGACCATGACGGACTCGGTGACGAGGCCGGCGGCATCGAACGCTGGCTGCGTCTGACCGACGGGCTGAAGCTCGACCGCGCTTACGTCACCGCCATGCAGGGCGCGCTGCCGGCGACCCGGTTCGCCGTCGAGGCCTATGTCCGCTTCGTCTACGAGCACCCGCCGCTGGAGGCGATCGCCTCGTCGCTGACGGAGCTCTTCGCCCCCGCCATCCATGCCGAGCGCATCGCCGGGATGCTGGAGAACTACAGCTTCATCGACGAGAACCTGGTCGCCTATTTCCGCCGCCGCCTGGACCAGGCGCCGCGCGACGCCAATTTCGCGCTCCGCTATGTGCGCGAGAACGCCCGCACGGCAGAGCAGCAGCAGGCCGTCCTCGCCGCGCTGCGCTTCAAGACCGACGTGCTCTGGGCGCAGCTGGACGCGCTGCACTTCGCCTATGTCGAACCGGGCCTGATCCCGCCCGGCGCATTCCGGCCGGGCTGAGAGGGCGCGGGCCGGCGGGCGCATCCGTCCGGCCCGTCCTGGTGCAACCCGAGGCCGGCCCCGACGGTCGGCCCGTCCTGGTGCAACCCGAGGCCGGCCCCGACGGTCGGCCTCGGCCGATCCGGGCGATTGGCCTCGACGCACTGCACCATGCTAGGGTAACCTCGCAGGTTCGTGAACAGGAGCGTCAGGCCGGCCAATGTCAGACCCAGTCAAGCCCCTCCACGGCGAGTCCGGCGCTCAACCGGTGGTCGTCAAGAAATACGCCAACCGCCGCCTCTACAACACCGAGAGCTCCAGCTACATCACGTTGGACAATCTTGCCGAGCTGATCCGTGGCGGGCGCGATTTCGTCGTCTATGACGCCAAGACGGGCGAGGATATCACCCGCGGCGTGCTGACCCAGATCATCGTCGAGGAAGAAAGCAAGGGCCGCGCCATGCTGCCCACCGGCTTTCTGCGCCAGCTCATCGGCCTCTATGGCGACAGCATGCAGGGCCTCGTGCCGCGCTTTCTCGAGCAGGCGATGAGCAGCTTCGCGCATCAGCAGGAGCAGATGCGCGTCGCCATGCAGCAGACCATGGGCAGCCTGTTCCCCTTCGGCATGGAGGAGGTCGGGCGGCAGAACATGGCGATGATGGAGCGCGCGATGGGTCTGTTCGCGCCGTTCTACCGTCAGCTGCAGCAGGCCGATGCCGCGGCGGCGGCCGGCGGCGAACCCGCGACCGAGGCGGAGGCGGAGGTGGCGGCGCTGCGGGCCGAGATCTCGGCGCTGCAGGCGCAGCTGGCCCGCGCCGCCGCCGCCGCCGCTTCCGCGGCGGCGCCGCCCGCGCCGCCGCCCG
>JAJZFF010000638.1 GCA_021805485.1 Pseudomonadota bacterium | reverse complement strand
CGCATGGTGGCCGATCTCGATCCCAACGAAGGCGAGGCCTGGCTCGATGGCCGGCCGCGCGCTGGGATGCGCGCGCCGGAATGGCGCGCGCGCGTCATCTACTGCGCCGCCGAATCCGGCTGGTGGGACGCCAGCGTCGGCGCGCATTTCCAGCCCGCCCAACAGGCCGCCGCCGCCGCGCTGGGCGAGCGGCTGGGGCTGGCGGCGGAGCTGTTCGCCGCCACAGTCGCGCGGCTCTCATCGGGAGAGCGCCAGCGCCTGGCGCTGATCCGCGCCCTGGTGCGCGCGCCGGCGGCGCTGCTGCTCGACGAGCCGACCAGCGCGCTCGATCCCGCCAGCGTGGCGCGGGTGGAGGCGCTGCTCGCCGAACGCCTCGGCGCCGGACTGGTGCTGATGATGTCGACCCACGACCCGGGCCAGCCGTCCCGGCTCGGGGCGCGGCATCTCGTGATGCACGCCGGACGGCTCGGGCCGCCGTGAACCCGATCCTGCTCACGCCGCGCGATCTTGCCGTCTCGGCGCTGCTGCTGGTGCTCGACGCGGCGCTGTCCGTTTCGCTCCGGCTGGGGCTGCACCGCCAGCTCGGCGTCGCGGCGGCGCGGATGGTCATCCAGCTCCTCGTCGTCGGCGTGATCCTGCACCGGGTGTTCGACGCCGCATCGCCGGCGCTGACGCTGGCCGTGGTGATGCTGATGGCGGCGATCGCGGCGCGCGAGGTGGCGGCGCGCCCGGAGCAGCAACTCGGACGCTTCGGCAACCTCGCCGTCGCCGGCTCGGCGGTGGCCGGCGCAGCCTGTCTGACGGCGGTGTTCGCCCTGACCACGGCGATCCGCCCGGTGCCATGGTACGATCCGCGCTATGCCGTGCCCCTCGCCGGCATCATCCTCGGCAATGTGCTCAACGCGGCCAGCCTGGCGCTGGACGCGCTGCTCGGCAGCGTCGTGCGCGAACGCGCCGCGGTGGAGGCGCAGCTGGCCCTGGGCGCAACCTTCGGCACCGCGATGGCGCGCCTGGCGCGCCAGGCGATCCGCCGCGGCATGCTGCCGATGATCAACCAGATGTCGGCCGCCGGCGTTGTGACCCTGCCCGGCATCATGACCGGTCAGATTCTGGCCGGGATGGATCCGATGGAGGCGGTCAAGTATCAAATCCTGCTGATGTTCCTGCTCGCCGGCGGGGGCGCGCTGGCGTCGGTGGCGGCGGTGCTGCTGGCGGTGCGGCTGCTCACCGACCCGCGCCAGCGGCTGCGGCTCGACCGCCTGCGCCCGCGATGAACGCGACGCGTTGGTGCAGCCGCCGCGGATCGCACCCGGATCACCTCCACACTGATTGCAGAGCAGGACTCATATGCGAGCTTGGGTAGCGGTCTCGATTGCGCTCACGCCTCGGCATGGCCTAAGCTTTCACGGCTGGCCGAAGCCTATCCTGTCACGCGCACGGCGGCCTCGGAGCCGAGCAACCTGTTGACGGCCAGCGGTGAGGGGGCGACCGATGAGCCATCACGGACCGGGGCTACCCCCTGGTGTGCAGCCCGGGACAGAGCCCGGGATAAAGGCCGGGGAAGGCGACCAGACGGGCGGGCTCGACGCCATGCTGGACAGCGTTCTCGATCACGCGATCTTCTCAGTGGACCTCGCCGGCACCATCACGGACTGGAACATCGGCGCCGAACGGCTGACCGGCTATGTCGCCCACGAGGTGATCGGCCAGCCGATCGATATCCTGTATCCACCCAAGGACCAGGCCAACGAGCGCCCCGCGCTGGCGCTGCAAATGGCGCGGGAAGACGGACGGTTCGAGGAGGAAGCCTGGCGCCTGCGCAAGGACGCGACCCGCTTCCCGGCACAGACCACGGTCGGCCGCGTCATCGGCCCCGACGGCTCGGTCGCCGGCTATGCCGTCGTCCTGCGCGATCTCAGCGAGCGGATGCAGGCGGCGGAGGCGCTGCATCTGAGCCAGGAGCTGTTCCGCCGCTTCATCGACAGCGTCGTCGACTACGCCATCTACACGCTCGACCTGCACGGCATGATCACGAGCTGGAACGCTGGCGCCGAACGCATCAAGGGGTATACCGCTGCGGAGGTCGTCGGGCGCCATGTGTCGACCTTCTGCACCGAGGCCGACCGGCGCGCCGGCGAGGCCGACCGCGCGCTGGCCGAGGCCGCGACGGTCGGGCACTTCAGCGCCGAATGCTGGCGGGTGCGCAAGGATGGCAGCCAGTTTCGCGCCAGCATCGTCATCAACCCGGTGTTCAGCAGCGACGGCGACCTGCTCGGCTTCGTCAAGATCACCCGCGACATCACCGACCGCTATGCGATGGAACAGGCCCGCGAGCGTGCGCAGCAGGCGCAGAAGATGGAGGCGATCGGCCATCTGACCGCCGGGGTCGCGCATGATTTCAACAATCTGCTGACCACCATCGCCGGCAGCGTCGATCTCATGGGCCGCTATTCGGGCGACGCCCGCGTCGGGCGTCTGGCCGAGACCGTGCATCACGCGATCGAGCGGGGGCAGAAGCTCAACGCCCAGCTTCTGACCTTTGCCGGGCGCCAGCGCCAACGCCCGGTGCTGACGGACCTCAACGGCCTGATCCGGGTCTTCGAGGCGCTGCTCGAGCGGGCCGTGAGCGATGCCGTGACGTTGCGCCTGGAACTGGATCCGCAGCTGGATGCGGTGCTGGTGGATCAGGGCCAGTTCCAGTCCGCCGTGCTCAACCTCGTGGTCAATGCGCGCGAGGCGATGACGAAGGGCGGCACGCTGACCATCGAGACGCGGAATGTCACGCTCTCGGCCGAGGAGGCGGCCGCTCTCGGCGAGCTGGCCGCCGGCCCGCACGTCGCCGTGGCCGTGCGCGATACCGGCGCCGGCATGTCCGAAGCGGTGCGGCAGCGCGCCGTCGAACCGTTCTTTTCGACCAAGCCGCCAGGCCTCGGATCCGGCCTCGGACTGAGCCAGGTGCACGGCTTCGCCCGCCAGTCCGCTGGCGGGCTGGAGATCGAGAGCCGCGAGAATGAGGGCACCGTGGTCCGGCTGCTGCTGCCGCGCGCCGCGGTGGAGCCGAAGCCGGCCCAAGCCGGGCTGGCGCGGGAACGCCCGGCGATCCTCCTCGTCGAGGATGATCCCGAAGTGCGCGAGATCGCGGCCGAGGCGCTGGAGGGCAGCGGCTATCAGGTCTTCGCCGCCGAGGACGCGCACCAGGCGCTCAGCATTCTCCAGCGCGGCGTGCCGATCGACGCGCTGTTCACCGATGTCGTCATGCCGCACGGTGTCGATGGCGTCGAACTCGCGAACCAGGCGCGCGCGCTCCGCCCGGACCTGCCGGTGCTGCTCGCCTCCGGCTATGCGCGCGAAACGCTGCGCACCCTCGACGCCGCCCACGGGGACACCCCGTTCATCGCCAAGCCCTATCGCATGGCTGAGCTGCAGAGAGTCCTCCGCAGGCTGACGCAGCGGCCGGGGGCGAAGGAGCCGGGCGAGGCGTGAGTCGGTCGGCCGCGCCGGTCCTCGCCCTCGATCAGGGGACGACCTCGACCCGGGCGGCGCTGCTGCGGCCGCCGGAGCTGACCACGCTGGCCATCGCCCGGCGCGACCTGCCGCAGCATTTCCCTGCACCCGGGTGGGTCGAGCACGATCCGGAGGAGATCTGGCAGGGCACGGTCGCGGCGCTGCGCGAGGTGCTCGACCGCACCGGCATCGAGGCGCGCGCGATCGCCGGGCTCGGCATCACCAATCAGCGCGAGACGGTGATGATCTGGGAGCGTGCCAGCGGGCGCCCCATCCATCGCGCCATCGTCTGGCAGGACCGGCGCACCGAGCCGCTTTGCCGGTCGCTCCGGAACCAGGGCTGCGAACCGGACATCTCTGCCCGCACCGGGCTGCTGCTCGACCCGTATTTCTCCGCCACCAAGCTCGCCTGGCTGCTCGACACCATCCCCGGCGCGCGCGCCCGCGCCGAACGGGGCGAGCTGGCCGCCGGCACCGTCGACACGTTCCTGCTCTGGCGGCTGACCGGCGGGCGCGTCCACGCCACCGACGCGACCAATGCCAGCCGCACGCTGCTGTTCGACATCCGCCGCGGCGTCTGGGACCCGGAGCTGCTCGACCTGTTCCGCATCCCCGCTGCGCTGCTCGCCGAGGTGCGCGATTGCGGCGCGGCGTTCGGCACCACGGAGGCCGCTCTCCTCGGCGCGCCCGTTCCCATCCTCGGCATCGCCGGCGACCAGCAGGCGGCCGCCATCGGGCAGTGTTGCTTCAGCGCCGGCATGGCCAAGGCGACCTTCGGCACCGGCGCCTTCGTCCTGCTCAACACCGGCGCGACGCCGGTCGCCTCCCGCCAGCGCCTGCTCACCACCATCGCCTGGCAGCACCGAGGCACGCGGGTGTATGCGCTGGAAGGCTCGATCTTCGTCGCCGGCGCGGCCGTGCAGTGGCTGCGCGACGGGCTCGGCCTCCTCGGCGCCAGCGATGAGGCCGGACCGCTCGCCGCCGCCGCCGATCCGGCGCAGTCGGTGGTGTTGGTGCCCGCCTTCACC
>JAJZFF010000099.1 GCA_021805485.1 Pseudomonadota bacterium | reverse complement strand
GGACGAATGGATCCTCGCCGGCGACGCCGCCTTCATGGAAAAGGCGAAGGACCGCGTCGAGGGCATGGTGCGCCATGCGGAGGTGCTTGTCCTCGCCAGTCACAGCGCCTCCATCCTCGTGGAGTGGTGCAACCGGCTGCTCTGGCTCGATGGCGGGCAGATCCGCGCCGACGGGCCGCCAATGAAGATCCTCGCCGACTACCTGCCGCCGCAGCAATACGAGGAACTGGTCGCCGCGCATGGCGAGACCGGGAGTTCCCGCCGCCTGCCCCGAAAGGACTGACCGGCCGGAAGCGGCCTTTGGCGCTCCGCCCCTCCCGCCTCCGGTCGGGGCAGGGCGTCATTCGCCGCCGAGCAGCCTGCCGTAATAGCGATGGGCCTCGGGCGGCAGGCCGGGCGCGGCGTCGCGCCGGATCAGTTCGCCCTGAATCCGCCTGGCGTCGGAATGCGCGCCGGCCTTGCCGATGCTGACCGTGCTGTCGTTCTGGTTGCCGAACTCGCCCGCGCCGCCGGCGGCATGCTGGCCGAGGCCCGAAGGCCCGCCGCCCGGCATCGCCGCCTTGCCGGGCATCGTCGCGAGGGCGTTCTGTGCCTGTTGCAGCGCCGCGATCGCTGCCCGCTCGCCGGACAGCCCGGCCCGCATGTCGCCCGCGCGGAGCGCGTTCCCGGCGCTCGCCATCGCCTGCTGGCCATGACCGAGTTGCGCCTGCCCCGGCAGTCCCGCGCCCGCCATGGCTCTGGCGGCGGATGAAAGCTGGCGGCGCAGCGCATCCTGCCGCCCGGCCAGCCCCGCCGACGGACTCGACTCTGGAATTGCCGCCTGGTTGCCGAACCTGGGCATCGTTGCCCGCTGCGCCGTCTGGTCCATCAGCCGCGCCTCCTGGCGCATGATGGAGGCGAGATGACGCGCCGCCTCCTGCTGCCGCTGCGCCGCCTGCGACTCCGAACGGGCGCTCGGGTTCTGCATCCGGTCGAGCATCTGCCGGAGTTTCGCCAGGTCCTGCCGGGCCCGGGCCGTTTCGCCCGCCGCCAGTTCGTTCTCGATCCGGTGGGCCAGACGGTCGATGGCGCTCCTCCGCGCGGCGGCGCGGGCGTCCGGCGTGCCGTGCGCGGCCTGCCTTGCCTGCATGGCGCGGTCGAGGCCCGATATCAGCCGTTCGATTGTCTGCCGGTCGGCCGGATGGCCGGCGAGGCCGCGCTTCAGCGCCTGGCGCAGTGCCTGGGCGGCTTCATCAAATTTCTGCACCGCCTTGTAGGTCGCGCCGAGTTCGGCGCGCTGGACGAGCATCCAGAGGCTGGCCTGGGCCTGGGCGTAATCCGGCGTTGCCGGCCCGAAGCCGGCGGCGAAGCGCGCGAGTGCCTTCCGCGTGCCGGGCGTAAGCGGACCCGGCGGCGCCGCGGCGAGCGCGCGGAGTCGCGCCGCGAGCACCGTGCGCCCCGGCGTGCCGAGCGCGAGGTCGTGCCGGAGGACCTCGATCGCCCGCGCGACCTGATTGTGCAGGGCGGGGGCGGGGAGTTGGAACCGCGCGGGCGAGGAGGTGCCGGTCTGGCCGTCGCGGTTCACGGCGGCCAGCGTGCCGTCCACCATCATGCCGGCGAGTGGGCTGGCGAGCAGATCAAGCCGGGCGCTGCCGGCGAATGAGGCCGCGTGCGCGGGGGGCGCTGGCAGGGCGGCATGGTCGGGCACCGCGCCCGGCGCATCCACGGGCGCCATGTCGAGGCCGAGGGCGGTGAGGCCGTAGCGGCTGGTGCCGCGCCAGGCGAGGGCCACATGCTGCCCATCACCGGCCGGCCCGGGTGGGGCGGCGAAGCCGATCCGCGGCGGGGTCGGCTCGATCACCGTGATCCGGTACCGCGCGATGCGGTTCCAGAACGGCCCGATCGTCAGCGTCGCCGTATGGTCGAGCCGGAGGCGGGCGCGGAAGCTGCCGGTCGCGATATTCGTGAAATCGAGCGCCTTGCCGGCGATCCGCGCGGCTGGCGCGGCGCTGCCCGCGCCGGTGACGACGACCGACAGGGTCGAACCCGCGAGCGCGCGGACCTTGCCGGTTCCGGCGCCGATCAGGCGCGGCGTGGTTCCGGCCCAGCGCGGCGGGGTGATCCAGGCCTGCACGCCAAGGCCGGGGCGGGCGAAGGGCGAGGTGAAATCGACACTGGCCGCAAGCCGTGGCCCGGCCTGCGATCCGGCGGCGATCCACGCGGCGATCAGGCCGAGCAGGAGCAGGAAGCGCAGCGCGAACGGATCATGCGCCGCGAAATCCGGCCGCGGCAGGCCGACCCTTGCGGTGGCGAGCGAACGGTCGAGCCGGGCGCGGTGCGCATCCCAGAGCGGCATCGCGCCGGCCAGCGCCGGTTCGTCGCCAAGGGCGGCGAGCGGGCGGTGCGGCAGGCGGGAGTCGCGCTCAATGCGGCGGTCGGCGGCCTCGGGCGCGGGCGGGCGATAGCGCCGGATCGCGTGGCGGAGCGCGAAGGCAAGGGCGATCAGGCCGGCGAGATCCGCCTTCCAGCCGCCGAATCCGGCGAGGCCGACGATGAGGAACACCGCGATCACGCAAGCGGGCAGCATCGCGGCAATGGCGACGGCCTCGATCGCCAGCACGCGGCGCGCCCGCCGCCGCAGCCGGGCGAGGCGCGCCGCCGGCATTACCGGCGCGGCGGCACGATCTCGTCGCGCCAGAGTTCATCCAGCGTCTGGCGCCGGCGGATCAGCTGCGGCGCGCCGTCGGCGATCATCACCTGGGCGGCGAAGGGGCGGCCGTTATAGGTGCTGCTCATCGTCGCGCCATAGGCCCCGGCATCGAGCAGCGCGACCAGCGCGCCGGGGGCAAGTTCTGGCAGGTCGTGGGTGCCGAAACGGTCGCTGCTCTCGCAGACCGGACCGACCACCTCGGCCGGCGCCGGGGCGCCCGCGGCGTCGGCGGCGCCGACCGGGACGATGCCGTGCCGCGCGCCATAGAGCGCCGGGCGAATCAGGTCGTTCATCCCGGCATCGAGCACGACGAACCGTTCCGCTCCGGCGCGCTTGACGAGCGTCACGCGGGCGAGCAGCACGCCGGCCGGGCCGACGAGCCAGCGGCCGGGTTCGACGATCAGCTCCAGATCGTGGCCGCCGAGCACGCGGCGGACCATCGCCGCCTGCGCCGCGAAGGGAAAGGCGGTGCCATCGTCATAGGGAATGCCGAATCCGCCGCCGAGGTCGAGGCGGCGCACCGCGAGCCCCTCGCCGCGCAGCGCCCCGATCAGGCCGAGCACGCGCCGGTAAGCCGCCTCGAAGGCGGCGGGCGCGAAGATCTGGCTGCCGATATGGGTGGAAAACCCGACCGCCTCGATGCCCGGCAGCGCCGCGGCGCGGCGATACAGCGCGCCCGCGTCATCGAAGCCGATGCCGAACTTGTCGCCCTTGCGGCCGGTGCTGATCTTGTCGTGCCCGCCGGCGGCGACATCCGGGTTCACCCGCAGCGCGACCGGTGCGGCAACTCCCACCGCCGCGGCGATGCCGGAGATCATCTCCAGCTCCTCGGCGCTTTCGACATTGAGCTGGCCGATGCCGGCGGCGAGCGCGCGGCGCAGCTCGTCCTCCCGCTTGCCCACGCCGGAGAACACCATCGCCCCCGGCGCGATCCCGGCGGCCTCGGCGCGGGCGAATTCGCCGGCACTGGTCACGTCCGCCCCGGCGCCGCCGGCCCGCACCAGGCCGAGGATCGCGAGGTGGTCGTTCGCCTTCACGGCGTAGCGGATCGCCGGCGCCAGCCCCTCGCCGGCGAAGGCCGCGCGCAGGGCGGCGAGCCGCCCCTCGATCGTCGCAGCGCTGTAGACCCAGGTGGGCGTGCCGTGGGCGGCGGCGATGGACGCGAGCGGCACGTCATCGAGGCACAGCCCGTCCATCGCGTGGAACGAAAGGTTCGGCCGGGCGGCGACGAGACGGTGCCAGGCCTGGTCGCGGGTGAGGGCGTTCATCATTCGGAGGGATATTGATGCGGGTAGATCACCTGGCTCGCCGGGCCGGGCGGCGAGGGCGCGCCGGCCCGGCCGCAGGCGGCGAGAGCGGCGCAGGCGAGCAGGACGAGCAGCAGCGAGCGGGTCATGCCAGCGTCTCCTGCCAGCGCGCGGCGGCGCGGGCGACATTGTCGGGCGCGGTGCCGCCGAGGGTGCGGCGGGCGGCGACCGAGGCCTCGATGGTCAGCACATCATACACCGCCTCGGTGATCCGCGGCTCGACCTCCTGCATGACCGAGAGCGGCAGGGCGACGAGCTCGAGCCCGCGCGACTCGGCCTCGCTCACGATCCGGCCGGTGACGTGATGGGCGGTGCGGAAGGGCAGGCCGAGATCGCGCACGAGGTAGTCTGCAAGATCGGTCGCGGTCGAGAAATCGGCGCCGGCCACGGATCGCATCCGCAGCACGTCCGGCATCATGTCGCGCACCATGCCGGTCATCGCGGCGAGGCAGAGTTCGGCGGCATCGGCGGCGTCGAACACCGGCTCCTTGTCCTCCTGCATGTCCTTCGCATAGGCGAGCGGCAGGCCCTTCATCACCGCGAGCAGGCCGGTGAGCGCCCCGAAGATCCGCCCGGCCTTGGCGCGGGCGAGT
>JAJZFF010000226.1 GCA_021805485.1 Pseudomonadota bacterium | reverse complement strand
GGGTGATGCAGCGCGGGCGGCTGCTCCAGGTCGGACCGGTGCTTGATGTATACGAGCGGCCTTCGAGCGTATTCGTCGCCGAATTCCTGGGGCTTTCGAATATCTGGCCAGTAACCGCCCTGCCCGGCGGACTGATCGACACGCCGCTCGGACCGCTGGCGATCGGCAACCCGGATCCGGCCTCCGGCACGGCGATGATCCGGCCCGAGAAGATCTGGATGTACAGCGAAAGCGGCGCACCGACGGGGCGGCCGAACATGGTTGCCGGCGTGGTGCGCGAGGCGATCTACATGGGCGCCTCGACGCAGTATCGGGTGGAGCTGGAAAATGGCGCGCCGCTGCTCGTCTACGACACCAACAACCAGGCGGCCGAACGCAGCTGGCGGCCCGGCGAGGCGGTGACCTGCGAGCTGAAGCCCGAAAATATCGTGCTCATCGGCTCATGAGCGCAACGACGGCAGACGCACGGCGAGGCAGTGCCGCGCGGGCGGAGCGCCTCGGCCGCGCCTTGCGGCTTTGGGTCACCGCCGGGCCGGGCCTCACCTGGATCGTGCTGTTCCTCGTATTGCCGAGCGCCATTCTGCTCGGCATCGGTTTCTTCACCTCGGGCAGCTATGGTGGACCCGAATTGCCGCTAACCCTGCAGCCGTTGCGCGAGGTTGCCGGCTATTCGATCCTGGGCTGGAGTTCCGGCAACATCACGGTGCTCGTGCGGTCGCTCATCCAGGCAATGAGCGCCGGCGTGCTGACGGTGCTGTTCGCCTATCCGGTCGTGTTCTACATCGTCACCCGCCCGCCGGCGGCGCGGCCACTTCTGCTGCTGTTCATCGTGCTGCCGTCCTGGACCAACCAGGTGGTGCGGACCTATGCGTGGATGGAGCTGCTCGGGCCGGAATCGGCGCTGTCGCATCTCGTGCAGTCGCTCGGGCTGCTGCAGCCGCATCTCGGCCTGTTTCCGGGCGTGCTCGCGATGCAGATCGGGCTGACCTACAATTATTTGCCCTACATGGTCGTGCCGCTCTACGCCGCGGCGGAGAAGCTCGACTGGGCGCTGGTCGAGGCCGGGCGGGATCTCTACGCCTCCGGCCCCAGGCTGTTCTGGAACACGGTGTTTCCGCAGACGCTGCCGGGGCTGCTCTCGGGCATCATCCTCGTCGTCATCCCGGCCTTCGGCGATTACGTGGTGCCGACGCTGCTCGGCGGCGGCAAGTCGATGATGATCGGCTCGCTGATCGCCTCGCAGTTCCTGGAAACGCCGAACTGGCCCTACGGGGCGGCGCTGACGATCTTCATGCTGGTGTTCACCTGTGCGGGGCTGCTCGCCTTCCGCGTGCTGAGCAAGCGGCTCGGCGGCGCCGAAGAGAGCATGATGTGAGGCGCGGATGATGGCCATCTCGATGGGAAAATCGACGCGCCGTTCGCTGCTGGCGATGAGCCTGCCGGTCTATCTGCTGCTCTATGCGCCGCTCCTTCTGATCGCGATCTTTTCCTTCGCGCCGCCGCCGCTGGCGAAGGGACAGACCTTCTACTGGTATGCCGACCTGCTGCATTCGCCCGAGGTCATCGCGGCGTTCCGGCGATCGCTGACGCTGGCGATCGGCTCCTCGATCCTGGGGACGGCTCTGGGCACGCTGATGGGCTTCGGCCTCTATCGTTACCGCGACCGCAACGCGACCGGCATCGCCAGCGCGCTGCCGAGCCTGATCATCTACACGCCGATCATCATGCCGAGCCTGGTGTTCGGGATTTCGGAGCTGATCTTCTTCAGCTTCATCCACAGCGCGACCGGATTTCTGGCCGCCGGGCTGCTGACGATGGGCATCGCGCATGTCACCTTCGAGGCACCGTTCGTCGCCCTCGTGGTGTTCGCGCGGCTGTCGGGGCTCGATCCCAACATGTTCGAGGCCTCGCACGATCTCTACGCCGATGCGCGGCAATCCTTCCTGCACCTGACCGTGCCGGTGATCCGGCCGGCGATCATCGGCGGTTTCCTGCTCGCCTTCACGCTGTCGATCGACGATTTCACGATCAGCTTCTTCACCGCCGGGCCGGGCAGCACGACGCTGCCGATCTACATCTACAGCGCGGTGGCGCGGAAGGGCGTGTCGCCCGACATCAACGCGCTGGCCACGCTGATGATCGCCACCGTCATCGGCACCGGGCTGCTGCAATACATGTTCACGAGAAACCGGGCGCGAAAGCTCGTCGCGCGACCTGGAGACTGAGACGGACGAGCCGCACAGGCAACGGATGACGACGCGGCAACGCGGATGAATCAACGCTACAGGAGGTTTTTGATGAAGGGACTCATGGGGAAGATCGCGGGAGGTGCGCTTGCCGCGCTCATCGCGATCGGCGGTGGCGCGCCGGCCGCGCATGCCGCGGGCAAGACGCTCTACCTGTTCAACTGGCAGGACTATATCGGCAAGGGCCTGATCAAGAAGTTCGAGGCCTATTGCGGCTGCAATGTCGTGCAGACGTACTACGATTCGAATTCCGAACTCGACGCGAAGCTGCGTGCCGGCGGCGACTCGCAGTATGACGTGGTCGTCCCGTCGAGCTACTACATTCCGCAGCTCGTCCAGCAGGGGCTGATCCGCAAGCTCGACAAGTCCAAACTGCCGAACTTCAAGAATTTGCTGCCGCGCTTCCAGAACGTCAGCTACGATCCGCACGACACTCACGTCGTCCCCTATCAGTGGGGCACGATCGTGATCGGCTACAACAAGGACAAGATCAAGAACCCGCCAGAGAGCTGGGCAGCACTGTTCGACCCGAAATACAACGCGAGCTACCCGTTCTCGATGATGAAGGGTTCGGGGCGCGATCTGATCGGGGCGGCCTGCGCCTATCTCGGCGAGGGCTTCGCCTGCAAGACCAAGGCCGCCTGGATCAAGGCGGCGAAACTGATCGAGAAGCAGGTCAAGCGGCCGAACTTCTCCGGCTTCGTCGATGGCGATCCGACGATGCAGCAGCTCAAGAAGGGCGTCGTCGCGATCGGGATGACCTGGAGCGGCAGCGTCGCGCAGTGCTATGCTGACAAGACCTGCCTCAATATCGGCTGGATCCTGCCCAAGGAAGGCTCGGAGGCCTGGGTGGACAACATGGCGATCCCGACCCACGCACCGAATCCCGAGCTCGCCTACAAGTTCATCAACTTCATCCTCGGCGCCAAGGAGGGGGCGGAGCTGTCGAACTTCAACATGTATCCGAGCCCGAATGCGGCCTCGGAGCCGTATCTCGACAAGGCCATCAAGCAGCCGCTGGTCACGCCGACCGCGGCGCAGATGAAGCGGCTCAGCTTCCTTCCCGCGCTGACGCCGGCGCAGGCCAAGGAATTCGGTGCGATCTGGACCGCGGTCCGCCAGCACTGAACGACGACGGCGCGCCCGAGCCGGGCGCGCCGGAACCGTGGCGGCGGGACCGCGGACCCCACGCCACACATCCGAAACCGGGCATCGTCGCCGGTGGAACATCATGTTCCCGCCGGGACTGCTCCTGAGGCACACATGACCGACCTGGCCGAATGGTTCAACGAACACCGCATCACTGAAGTGGAGTGTCTGGTTCCCGATATTACCGGCATCCCGCGTGGCAAGATCATGCCCGCGCAGAAATTCCTTCGCGGCGGCGCACCTCGCCTGCCGGAGAGCATTTTCATCCAGTCCGTGACGGGAGAATATCCGGAAGACCCGGAAGACACGCTGACCGACCCTGCGATCATCGACATCAACCTGATCCCCGATCCCGCGACCGTCCGCCTCGTGCCCTGGGCGCATGAGCCGACAGCGCAGATCATCCACGACTGCCAGTATTCGAATGGCCGACCGGTGACGATCGCGCCACGGCAGGTGCTGCGCCATGTGCTCGAACTCTACAAGGAGCGTGGCTGGCAACCCGTCCTCGCGCCGGAACTGGAGTTCTATCTGGTCGGGCGCAATACCGACCCTGACTACCCGTTAGTGCCGCCGGTCGGCCGCTCCGGGCGGCAGGAAACCGGGCGGCAATCCTACTCGATCGACGCGGTGAACGAATTCGATCCGCTGTTCGAGGAGATGTACGATTTCTGCGAAATGCAGGAACTTGATCTCGACACGCTCATCCACGAGGAAGGGGCGGCCCAGGTCGAGATCAACTTCCTGCACGGCGATCCGCTGAACCGGGCCGATCAGGTGTTTCTCTTCAAGCGCACGGTTCGCGAGGTCGCGCTGCGCCACGACATGTATGCCACCTTCATGGCCAAGCCGATGGGCCAGGAGCCGGGCAGCGCCATGCATGTGCACCAGAGCGTGGTCGACCTCGAAACCGGGCGAAACCTGTTCGCCGACCAGGACGGGCGGCCGAGCCAGCTTTTTCTTTCCTTCATTGCCGGATTGCAGAAATACATTCCGGCGATCATGCCGATCTTCGCGCCGAACGTGAATTCCTATCGCCGGCTCACGCGGTTTTCCAACGCGCCGATCAACCTGCAATGGGGGCATGATAACCGGACCTGCGGCCTGCGTGTGCCTTACGGCGAGGCCGGCGCGATGCGCGTCGAGAACCGCGTGCCGGGGGCGGACGCGAATCCCTATCTCGCCTTCGCCGCCTCGCTCGCCTGCGG
>JAJZFF010000209.1 GCA_021805485.1 Pseudomonadota bacterium | reverse complement strand
TGCTTGATCCGCGAGCGATGGCCGAAGCTGCGCAGGTCGGACGCGCCGAACCAGCGGTGGCTGCGCAACTCCTCGGGTGTCTTGCGCGTCTTGGTCATCGTCGGTCTCCTCGCCTGCCGGCGCCGCGGGGCGCGGTGCCGTCGCATGGTTCTGGAATCGCGGCGCGCGGGATGCAAGCCCGCCCTGCCGGCGGTGGTTCCGGCAGGGCGGCCGCGCATCACGCCGCCTCGGCCTCCGCCCGCAGACGGCGCGCGGCGCCGACGAGGTTTTCCAGCGCCGGAATCACTTCGCGCCAGCTCCGGGTCTTCAGCCCGCAATCCGGGTTCACCCAGAGCTGGTCGTCCGCCAGCTTTCCCCGGGCGAGGCGGAGCAGGGCGAGGATTTCCGCTTCGGGCGGAACGCGCGGGCTGTGGATGTCCCACACGCCGGGGCCGATCTCGGCCGGGAAGGCGTGGGCGCCGTCGCGGGCGAAGGCGTCGAGCAGGTCCATCCGGCTGCGCGCGGTCTCGATCGAGATCGCGTCCGCGTCCATTGCGGCGATGGCCGGCATGATGTCCTGGAACTCGGCGTAGCACATGTGGGTGTGGATTGCCGTGTCGTCGCGCACCGCGGCGGTGGCGAGGCGGAAGCAGGACACCGCCCAGCGCAGATAGGCGCCGCGGTCGGCGGTGCGCAGCGGCAGCCCCTCGCGCAGGGCCGGCTCGTCCACCTGGATGATGGCGAGATCGGCTTCCTCGAGGTCGGCCACCTCGTCGCGCAGGGCCAGCGCGATCTGGCGGCAGACGGTTTCGCGCGGCAGGTCGTCGCGCACGAAGGACCATTGCAGCATCGTCACCGGCCCGGTCAGCATGCCCTTCACCGGGCGGGCGGTGAGCGACTGGGCATGGCGCGCCCAGCGCACCGTCATCGGCCGGGGCCGCGCCACATCGCCCCAGATGATCGGCGGGGCGACGCAGCGGCTGCCATAGGACTGCACCCAGCCATGCCGGGTGAAGGCGAAGCCGTCGAGCTGCTCGCCGAAATACTTGACCATGTCGTTGCGCTCGAACTCGCCATGCACCAGCACGTCGAGCCCGATCCGTTCCTGCAGGCGGATCGCATCCTCGGTCCAGGTCGCGATCGCTTCGTCGTATTCGGCCGCGCCGATCTCGCCGCGCGCGCGGGCGGCCCGGGTCCGGCGCACCTCGGCGGTTTGCGGCAGCGAGCCGATCGTGGTGGTCGGGAAGGCGGGCAGGGCGAGCCGCTGGCGCTGCCGCTCGTGCCGCGCCGCGTGTGGCGTGGGGCGGCGTTCCATCTCCGGTGTCGCGGCCAGCAGCCGGGCGGCGACATCCGGCCGGTGGACCCGCGCGCTGTCGCGTCGGGTGCGGAGCGCGGCGTCCGAGGCCTCCAGCGCCTCGGCGATCGCGTCCTCCCCCTCGTCGAGGCCGCGGGCGATGGTGGCGATCTCGGCGAGTTTCTGGGTGGCGAAGGCGAGCCACGGGCGGATCGCCGGGTCGAGCCGGTCCTCCTGCGCGAGATCGACCGGCACATGCAGCAGGCTGCAGCTCGGCGCGATCATCAGCCGCTCGGTGCCGCCGAGCGCGCGCGCCACCTCGCGCGCGGTGGCGAGGGCGGCGCGCAGGTCCGCCCGCCAGACATTCCGCCCGTCGATCAGGCCGAGCGAGAGGCACGTCGCCGGGCCGATCGCGGCGAGGGTGGGCGCGAGATCGGCCCGGCCGCGCACCAGGTCGAGATGCAGGCCGGCGACCGGCAGGGCGAGCGCCGTGGGCAGGTTGTCGCCCATCGGCGCGAAATAGCTCGCCAGCAGCAGGCGCGGCGTCGCCCCGCGGGCGAGGGTTTCATAGGCGTGGCGCAGCGCCGCCCGCGCTTTCGGCGCGAGGTCGAGCGCGAGAACCGGCTCGTCGATCTGCACCCAGGCGCAGCCCTCGGCGGCGAGTTCCGCCAGCACCTGCGCGTAGCAGGGCAGCAGCCGGTCGAGCAGGTCGAGCGGGTCGGAGCCGTCATCGGTCTTGGCGAGCAGCAGGAACGAGACCGGGCCGAGCAGCACCGGCCGGGTGCGGCGGTGGCCGGCCAGCGCCTCGCGGAACAGCGCGAGCGGGCGGTTGGCGGTGATCGCGAAACGCTGCCCCGCCGCGAGCCGGGGGACGAGGTAGTGATAGTTGGTGTCGAACCACTTGGTCATTTCGAGCGCGGGCAGGCCTGCTTGCCCGTCGCCCTCGCCGGTGCCGCGCGCGAGAGCGAAATAGGCCGGCAGCCTCACCTCGCCGCCGCGCCAGCCATAGCCCGGCGGAATGGCGCCGAACATGCAGGCGGTATCCAGCACATGATCGTAGAGCGAGAAATCGTTCGAGGGGATGTGGCCGATGCCGAGCCCCTGCTGCAGGGACTGGGACTCCGCGCGCAGCAGCCGCGTCGCCTCGTGCAGCCCGGCTTCGGAGAGTTCGCCCGCCCAGTGCCGCTCGAGGGCCGATTTCAGCTCCCGCCGGCGGCCGATGCGGGGAAAGCCGAGATTGGTCGCGATGCTCATGCGCGTCCTCCCCGGTGGGCGTGGGACCGCGAACGGCGCGATTCCGGGAAGATGGCTGGGTGCGCGCGGCAGGCGCTGCCGCTGATGCGTGCAGTCATGGGTCGGCTCCGGCTTCCGGTGCACCCCGCCCGGCAGCATGGTTGGTGCGACGCCGGCAGGTCTCCTGGCTCGCGGCTCGACGCTGGTGGCCCTGCCTTCCCAAACCCGGCCGGGTTCAGTGGCTCGCCCTTGCGGACGGACGGACCACCGGCTTGCCGCTGACAGTTGCGGGGGCAGCCATCGACTTGCTTCCGGGACAATGAAGCCCGGCCGAAGCGCACGATGTTCCCTTTTCACCCGCTCGCGCGGGACCGGTGACGCAAGTCATATGCCGCCCGGGCGGACATTCGGCAAGAGCTTGATCCGCCCCGCGTGAGCAGACAGGCGCGGCGCAAGCAATACTCATGTTGTCCGCGCAGATCGTTGCAATCATGGATCGAGTTCGATGGGTATTTCATCGCCGGGCGAAAATCCGCTTTCACGGCATATTTATGGGTCGAGAGTATTGACCGCCCGGCTTCTGTGGTCATATCCACCGGTCGATTTTCAACAACTGGCCGTGGCAGGCTATTGCATCAGGGGGAACATCCATGCGGGCACAATTCAAACGCGGCTGGAGTCTTTGCGCGGCGGGAATTCTGGCCTCGGGCCTCGCGCTGGCCGGCGTCGGCCAGGCCTCCGCGGCGACGGCGCCGTCGGTGCTGAAGGTCGGCACGCTCTATGCGAGCAGCGGCTCCTTCGCGGTGGCATCGGAAGGACAGTATCACGGGCTCGAATACTGGGCGAAGACCGTGAACAAGTCCGGCGGCGTCTTCGTCAAGGCGTTCGGCAAGAAGATCCCGGTCAAGATCGTCGCCTATGACGACCAGAGCTCGACCTCGACCGCGACGACGCTGTACAACCAGCTCATCACCCAGGACCATGTGAACCTGCTGGTCGCGGATTTCGGCTCGGTGCTGACCTCGGTCGCGATTCCGCTGGCCGCCGAGCACCACATGCTCCTGATCGACCCGACCGGCTCGGGGGCGAACTTCTTCACCAAGAAGACCGATTATCTCGCCGATGTCAGCATTCCCGCCTCCACGGTGTGGCCGCTGCCGCTCGGCCATTTCCTGCTCGATCACAAGATCAAGCGCGTCGCCGTCATCTACGATTCGAACGATTTCGACGCCTCGCAGGCGGAAACGCTGAAGGCGACGCTGAAGCAGGGCGGCGTCACGCCGGTGTATTACCACGGCGTGCCGACCAGCGAATCCAACTACACCGTGCTGCTGCACACGATCGCGGCGCACCGGCCGGATGCGGTGATCGAGTTCGGCTATCCGCCGAACGACATCGCCTTCCTGCACACGCTGGCCGGCAGCGGCCTGCACTTCAAGATGACGTTCACCATCTTCCCCGGCCAGCTTCTCGCCCTGATGACGAAGAATGTCGGCGCGAAAACCCTCGCCTACACCTACACCTATCCGACGCCGCCGCTGGTGACCTTCGCCAAGACCACCTACGGCCCGAACACCGCGACCTTCGTGAAGGACTTCACCGCGGCGACGCATAACGCGCCGAACTTCCTCGATGCCGCCGGCTACAACACCGGCCTGATCATGCAGGACATGCTCGGCACCGCGCCGAAATTCACGCAGCTTTCGTTCCATCAGGCGCTGATGGACATGTCCGGCAAGACGACGACGGTGCTCGGCAAGTTCAAGATCAACGCGAACGGCGCCCAGCTCGGCGAATTGCTGCCGGTGGCGCAGATCGTCCCGTCCGGCAAGACCAACAAGATCGTCGTGGTCTATCCGCAGGACAAGGCGACCGGCAAGCCGGTCTATCCCGCGCCGCGCCACTAACACGCCACCGGACCGCAGGATCCCGGCCCGTGACGGGCCGGGATCTTTCGTCGTTCCGGGCCACTGGTTTCCAACTCCCCTGCAAGAAAGGGCGCGCCGTTGGCACTTCTCGAATACGCGCTGATCGGCGGCATTCTCTACGGCATCTTCTTCAGCCTCGTCGGCATCGGCCTGAACCTCGTCTTCGGCGTG
>JAJZFF010000437.1 GCA_021805485.1 Pseudomonadota bacterium | reverse complement strand
AGGGCAGCCATCTCGCCATCGCCCTGCATCCCGATATCGAGGCGATGGTCACCACCATGCAGGAAAACGAGCTGCATGGCTGGAAACTGCCCGACGGCCAGCACATGCGGATGAGCGGCTACCCGACGAAACCCGAATCGCTCGGCTTCACCCGCTCGGGCAAATGGCTTGCCACCGCCGGCGCCGAAGCGATCGTGATCTGGCCGTTCTTCGGCGGCGGGCCGATGGGCAAGGCCCCGCTCGAACTCGCCACCGGCGAAACCGTGGTCCGCCGCGTCGCCTGCCATCCGCAGCACGAGGTCGTCGCCGCCGGTTTCGCCGACGGTTCGGTGGTTGTCGCCGATATCGGGCGCGAACGCATCCTGCCCGTTGCCGCCCCCGGGCGCGGCGCGGTTTCGGCGCTCGGCTGGAGCCCGAACGGCGCCCATCTCGCCTTCGGCACGGAATCCGGCTTTCTTGCCCTGATCGATTTCTCGCGAAAGGACTGACATGACCAGCATGCCCATCACTGGCGGCGCGCTCGCCATGCCCAAGCTCGGTCTCGGCACCTGGCGGATGAGCGGGCGCGACTGCACCGCCGCCGTCACCCGCGCGTTATCACTCGGTTATCGTCATGTCGACACCGCCGAGATGTACGGCAACGAGGAGGCGGTTGGCGCCGCCCTCGCCGAAAGCGGCATGCCGCGCGACGAGATCTTCCTCACCACCAAGGTCTGGTACGAGAACCTCACGCCGGACGGCGTGCGCCGCGCCATCGAGGCCAGCCTCGCCAAGCTGCGCACCGACCATGTGAACCTGTTCCTGATCCACTGGCCCTCGCCCTCGATGAATCTCGGCGCGGTCCTCGCCACCATGGCGCAGCTCAAACATGAAGGCCTGGTGCGGCATATCGGCGTGTCGAACTTCACCGTGGCGCTGATGCGCCAGGCGGTGGAGGCGATCGGCGCCGAGATCACCTGCAACCAGGTGGAATATCACGTTCTGCTCGGGCAAGACGCGGTGCTCGACTATGCGCGGGCGCACGGCATCACGGTCACCGCCTATTGCCCGCTCGCCCAGGGCCGGCTCGGCGATCATCCGGCGCTCGCGGAAGTCGCCGCGAAACATGGTACGACACCGGGGCAGGTCGCCCTCAAATACCTGCTCGACCAGGACGGCGTCGCGGCCATCCCGAAAGCCGCGCGCGAAGAAACCCAGCGCGCCAATCTCGCTGCCCTCGCCATCGCCCTCGATGACGAGGACCGCGCCGCCCTCGCCGCCCTGCCGAAAAACCAGCGCTTCGTCGACCCGGCCTTCGCGCCCGATTGGGACTGACGAAAAAACCGGCCGGCGTTGTCGCGCCGGCCGGTCTGGCCCAACTTCGGACGATGCGGCCGCCGGATCAGGCGGCGTCGGACGCCCGCTCGGCCTTCTTGCGCGCGTGCGGATCGAGATGCCGCTTGCGCAACCGCACCGCGCCCGGCGTCACCTCCACCAGTTCGTCATCCTCGATATAGGCGATCGCCTGCTCAAGGCTCATCCGGCGCGGCGGTGTGAGCAGCAGCGCCTCGTCCTTGCCGGCGGCGCGGATATTGGTGAGCTTCTTCTCCTTGATCGGGTTCACGTCGAGGTCGTTCTCCCGGCTGTGCTCGCCGATGATCATGCCCTCGTAAACCCTCTCGCCGCCGCCGATGAACAGCGTGCCGCGCTCCTGCAGATAGAAGAGCGCGTATTGCACGCTCTCGCCATCGGCATTGGCGATCAGCGCGCCATTGCGCCGCCCCTCGATCGTGCCCTTCCAGGGGCCGTAGCCAATGAAGTGCCGGTTCATCACGCCAGAGCCGCGCGTGTCGGTCAGGAACTCCCCGTGATAGCCGATCAGCCCGCGGCTCGGGATGTGGAAGGTAAGCCGCTGCTTGTCGCCGCCCGAGGGGCGGATATCCTGCAACTCGCCTTTGCGGCGGCTCATCTTCTCGACGACGACGCCGGAATACGGCTCATCGACGTCGATCAGCACCTCTTCCATCGGTTCTTCGCGCGCGCCAGTCTCCGGATTGTCACGGGTCAGCACGCGCGGCCGTCCGATCGTCAGCTCGAACCCCTCGCGGCGCATCGTCTCGATCAGCACGCCGAGCTGCAACTCGCCGCGCCCGGCCACCTCGAACGCCTCGGTCTCGGTGGAGTCGGTCACGCGGATTGCGACATTGCCCTCCGCCTCGCGGAACAGCCGGTCGCGGATCTGCCGGGACGTCACCTTCTTTCCCTCGCGTCCGGCGAGCGGGCCGTCATTGATGCGGAACGTCATCGACAGCGTCGGCGGGTCGATCGGGATCGCCGGCAGCGCGGCGCCGATTTCCATCGCGCCGATCGTATCCGGCACGGTCGCTTCCTTGAGGCCAGCCACCGCGATGATGTCGCCCGCGGAAACCTCGTCCACCGGCACGCGCTCGAGACCGCGGAAGGCGAGCAGCTTGGTCAGCCGCCCGGTCTCCACCGCGCGCCCGTCGAAGCTGATGACGCGCACCGGCATGTTCACGGTGGCCCGCCCCTGCTCGACGCGGCCGGTCAGCACGCGGCCCAGGAAGTTGTCGCTCTCCAGAATGGTCGCGACCATGGCGAAGGGCGCATCGGCATCGAGGCCGGGCTCGGGCACATGGCTCACGATCAGGTCGAACAACGGCGTCAGGTTCTCACGAGGGCCGTCCAGCGTCGCCGTTGCCCAACCCTGACGGCCGGATGCGTAGAGCATCGGGAAATCGAGCTGCTCGTCATTCGCGCCGAGGACGGCGAACAGGTCGAACACCTCGTTGTGCACCTCATCGGCGCGGGCGTCGGGGCGGTCGATCTTGTTGACGACGACGATCGGCTTCAGCCCGCGCGCCAGCGCCTTGCCGACGACGAACTTCGTCTGCGGCAGCACGCCTTCCGCGGCATCGACGAGGACGACTACGCCGTCCACCATGTTCAGGATACGCTCGACCTCACCGCCGAAATCGGCATGGCCTGGTGTATCGACGATGTTGATCCGCACGTCGCCCCACTGCACGGCGGTGCACTTGGCGAGGATGGTGATGCCGCGCTCACGCTCGAGGTCGTTGCGGTCGAGCGCGCGCTCGGCCACCTGCTGATGCGCGCCGAACGAGCCGGACTGCTTGAGAAGGTTGTCCACGAGCGTGGTCTTGCCGTGGTCGACATGGGCGATGATCGCCACGTTGCGCAGCTTGGTCTCGGTCATGATTCAGGTCTTTCGGGGTTCAACGCGGCTGCTCTACACGTTTTGCACTGCAAAAGCGAGCTTCATGACGCAGACGGGATATGACGAGTTGAAAAAAGGGGCGGCCGGAGCCGTCCCCCTGCCTGCGCGGCGCGGCCCCCGCCGCTATTTCGCCGCTGGCATCGGCGCCGGCATCATCGGCCCGCCGCCATGCGCGGGCATTCCGTTGCCGCCCTGGGCCGGCATCGCCTCACCGCTCCCCTGCGCGGGCATCGGCATGCCGTTGCCGGCCGAGTGGTCAATCATCGCCATCGCCTGATGGATCAGCGCGCGCGCCTGATCGTAATCGCCGCTCTCCACGGCGCTGCGGGCCCGCCGCACCGCATCGATCGCCGGTGTGCGGATCGCTCCGTTCACGCTGCCCTGAACGTATGAGTTGGTCAGCAGGTCCGTCTCCGCCCGGCCGAGCGCGACCCGCGCCCGGGTCTTCTGATGGGCCGCCACCGCCTGCCCGGCGATGCCGAGATAGGTTCCGGCCGATGCGTCATAGGACACCGCGCCGCCCATTCGGGTCGGCGCCGGCGCCTGTGCGAGGGCCATGCCACCCGTCAGGGCCAGAGCAAAACCAGTCAGCATAACAGTCTTCATATCGGTCTCCTTCCTCGAAATGCCGCCCCTGCGGCACCGCGCCGCCGCGCGACAATGGTCCCGGCGTGCAAGGTTGGGTCCGGCAGAGCGCAGGGCAACCATGCACGCGTCACCGCACGATTAAACCGTTGTCACGAATTTCCGCTCCCGGCTTGACGGCGCGGGGCGCAGGGCTGGCAAATGATGTCATGAACCGGATTCGCGCCATCGCCCTGATCGGCCTGCTCGGATTTTCCTCCGGCTTACCGCTCGCCCTGTCCGGCTTCACGCTGCGGCTCTGGCTCGCCCGCGCCCACCTGTCGCTGGAGGCGATCGGATTCACCGCCAATCTCGGCATCGCCTATTCGCTGAAATTCCTCTGGGCGCCGGCGCTGGACCAGTTCCGCCCGCCGCGCCCCTTCGGCTCGCTCGGGCGCCGGCGCGGCTGGCTGCTGCCGATCCAGCTCTGCCTCGCCGCCGCCGTGCTTGCCCTCGCCCTCACCCGCCCGGAACACGCCCTGGCCGCCACCCTGCTGGCCGGCGGCCTCGTTGCCTTTCTCTCGGCCAGCCAGGACATCATGATCGACACCTGGCGGATCGAGATCTTTCCTCAGCACCTGCAGGGCGCGGCCACCGCCGGCTATGTCTGGGGCTACCGAGCGGCGATGCTGATCTCGGGCTCCGGCGTCATCGCCCTGTCCACCCTCACCGGCTGGCATGTCGCCATCCTCGCGATGGTGCCGCTCCAGCTCGTCGGCGCCGCCGCAACGCTGGCCTGCGCCGAACCCACCCCG
>JAJZFF010000024.1 GCA_021805485.1 Pseudomonadota bacterium | reverse complement strand
AGCAGCAGCCACGGTGCGGCGCCGGCGGCGACGCCGGCGGCGATCTGGCTCCCTCGCCCGCGCGGCGCGTGCAGCACCCGCGCGCCGCCGGCCGCCGCGAGCGGGGCGGTCGCGTCCACGCTGCCACCATCGACGACGAGAATCTCGCCGAGCCTGGCCTCCGCTGCCAACGCGGCCAGCGTGGCGGGCAGCGTGCTGGCGGCATCGAGGGCCGGGATGACGACCCCGAGCTGGCGCAGATCGCTGTGGCCCACGTCGGCCAGGCCCGCATTCCGGTGTGAGCGCGGAGTATGTTCGTTCACTTTACGTTCTTGACTCGTCACGCCGGATGCACGAGAGTGTTGACGAACGAACGGGGAACAGAACCATGCCCGATGGTGCCACCGAAGGCAAGAGGCTGACCCGCTCCGAGCCGGACGCGGAGGCGCTGGCCGCGCTCGAGGCAGCGGGCGCGCCGGAGCCGGAGCCGGTCACGCCGCGTCCGGCCCGCCCGCGCAAGGGGCGGGGCGCGACGGCCAATCCGCCGCCGCGCTTCGAGCCGACCTGGCGCGACCCGTTCGATGATGGCTGGGATGCGGACGATCCGGCCGAGCGCGTGCCGACGACGCTGAGCCGCGATACCGCGCGCAGCGTCATCAGCTGGAACACCAGCCCCGATCTCGGCTTCGACCGTTCGGTCAATCCCTATCGCGGCTGCGAGCATGGCTGCATCTACTGCTATGCGCGCCCGACCCATGCCTATCTCGGCCTCTCGCCCGGACTCGATTTCGAGACCCGTCTGCAGTTCAAGCCGGACGTCGCGGCCCTGCTCGAGCGCGAGCTGCGCAAGGCGGGCTACACGGCGCGGCCCTTGGCGCTCGGCACCAATACCGATCCCTATCAGCCGGTCGAGCGGACGCTGAAGCTGACCCGCGCCGTGCTCGAAGTGCTGGATCGCTTCAATCATCCCCTCACCATCGTCACCAAGTCGGCCGGCGTGCTGCGCGATCTCGATATCCTGGCGGCGATGGCGAAGCGCCGCCTGGTGCGGGTGTGCCTCTCGGTGACCACGCTCGATCCGGACCTGGCCCGGCGCATGGAGCCGCGGGCGGCGAGCCCGGAGCGGCGGCTGCAGGCGATCGCGGCGCTGGCGCAGGCGGGCGTGCCCGCCGGGGTGATGGCGGCGCCGATGATCCCCGGGCTGAACGACGCCGAGATGGAGAAGATCCTCGAAGCGGCGGCGCGCGCCGGGGCGCGGCAGGCCGGCTATGTGCTGTTGCGTCTGCCGGGCGAGGTGGCGCAGCTCTTCGAGGCGTGGCTGACGGCGCATTTCCCCGACCGCGCCGCGCATGTGCTGAGCCTGGTGCGCCAGACCCGCGCCGGCCAGATGAACGATCCGCGCTTCGGCCATCGCATGGAGGGCAGTGGCCCGATCGCGGACCTGCTCGCCGCCCGCTTCGCACGCGCGGTGCGCCAGTTCGGGTTGGGTGAGACGCGCTCGGAGCTGGATTGCACCGGGTTCGCGCCGCCGCCGGCGCCGGCGCGCGGCCCCGCGGCGCGGCAATTATCGCTGTTCTGAGCGGGCTCAATAGGATTTCGGCAGGCCGAGGACCTTCTCGGCGATGTGGCACAGCGCGAGTTGCGGGCTGACGGGGGTGAGGCGGGGGATCATGATTTCACGCAGATAGCGCTCGACGTGATACTCCTTGGCGTAGCCGAAGCCGCCATGCGTCATCACCGCGCTCTGGCAGGCCTTGAAGCCGGCCTCGGCGGCCAGGTATTTCGCCGCGTTGGCGAGCGGCCCGGCCGGCTTGCCGGCATCGTAGTGCCACGCGGCGTTCAGCATCATCAGCCGCGCCGCCGAGAGTTCGCACCAATTTTCCGCCAGCGGGTGCTGGATCGCCTGATTCTGCCCGATCGGCCGGCCGAAGACGACGCGCTCCTTGGCATAGGCCGTCGCCCTGTCGAGCGCGGCGAAACCGAGGCCGACCGCCTCGGCCGCGATCAGGATACGCTCCGGGTTCAGCCCGTGCAGGATCATCGGGAAGCCGCGCCCTTCCTCGCCGATCCGGTCCTCGACCGGCACCTCCAGCCCATCGATGAAGAGCTGGTTCGAATCGACCGCCTTGCGGCCCATTTTCTCGATCTCGCGGACCTCGACCCGGGCGCGGTCGAGGCTGGTGTAGAACAGGCTCAGCCCCTCGGCCGGCTTGCGCACCTGCTCGATCGGCGTGGTGCGGGCCAGGATCAGCATTTTTTCGGCCACCTGGGCGGTCGAGATCCAGACCTTCTGGCCATTGATGACGTAGCGATCGCCGCGGCGTTCGGCGCGGGTGCGCAGATGCGTGGTGTCGAGGCCGGTATTCGGCTCGGTGACGGCGAAGCAGGCGCGCTCCCGCCCGGCGATCAGCGGCGGCAGGAAGCGCCGCTTCTGCGCCTCGCTGCCGAACACCACCACCGGGTTGAGGCCAAAAATATTCATGTGCACGGCCGAGGCGCCAGACATGCCCGCGCCCGAGCGAGCGATGGTCTCCATCATCAGCGCCGCCTCGGTGATGCCGAGCCCGGCGCCGCCATATTCGGTCGGCATGGCGATGCCGAGCCAGCCGTCGGCGGCCAAGGCCTGATGAAAATCGGCGGGAAAGCCGCCCTCGCGGTCCTTCTGCAGCCAATACGCATCGTCGAAACGGCGGCAGATCCGCGCGACCGCCTCCTGCAGCGCGGATTGTTCCTCGCTCGGTGCGAAATCCATGGCGTTACCCCGCTTTCCCTCCCAATGCGCAGCCCATTGGCCGCGCCAGCATGGCGCCGGCATCGAACCGGGTCAAAGGCGGCAAAAATCGCCCCGCCGCTGCATCCGCCGCCGTCCTGCCCGCGTTAGGGAGGTGGCGGTCATCCATCGGCCGCACCACAAATGGAGGCAGGCTATGAGGCGTTCCCTTCTGATCGCGGCGAGTGCGCTGGGGCTGATGTCGCTGCCGGCGCTGGCCGGCATGCCGCCGACGGTGATGGTCGGCGGCCAGGCGATGTATCCGAGCAAGACCATCGTCGGCAATGCGGTGAACTCGGCCGATCACACCACGCTGGTCGCGGCGGTGAAGGCGGCGGGGCTGGCCGACGCGCTCAACGGCGCCGGGCCGTTCACCGTCTTCGCTCCGACCAACGAGGCCTTCGCGGACCTGCCGGCCGGCACCGTGCCGACGCTGCTCAAGCCGGAGAACAAGAATACGCTGGCGACGGTGCTGGAATACCACGTCGTACCCGGCACCTACAGCACGGCGGACCTGCGCCGGCTGATCCTGGCCGGCAACGGCACCGCGCATCTCAAGACCCTGGCCGGCGGCGAGCTGACCCTGATGATGAACGGGCCGACCAACATCATCGTCAAGGATGCCAAGGGCCAGGTCGCCGACATCTCGATCGCCGATGTGAACCAGGCGAACGGCGTCATCCACGTCATCGATCGCGTGCTGATGCCGAGCTGAGCCCAACCCAGCGGGGCCGTTCGGCGGGGTCGTCCAGCTTGGCGGCCCCGCCCTGCTCTACGCCTCCGCCAGGCCCGCCCGTCGCAGCCCCTCGGCGTAGATGATGCGGTCCTCGGCGCGCATCAGCGGCGAGCGCGCCAGGGCCTCGGTGACGGTGAAGCCGGGCTCGAGCGCGAGCAGGCGGGCGCGGATCAGCTCCGTCTCCTCGCGCCGACCGAGATGGCCGAGGGCGGCGAGATAGCCCTTCAGCGTCGAGGTGAAGCCGGGGTTGAGCTGGGCGGCGCGCCGGCCGATCAGCACGGCGAGGTCGAATTCACCGCGCAGCAGGTGCGGCATCATCAGCGCCATGTCGAAGAAGAAGGCGTGCGGATCGAACGGCGAGAGCCGCTTGGCCTGGAGCAGGCGCCGGATCGCCTCCTCGTGCTCGCCGCGATAGGCCAGCGCCAGGCCCGAGAGCGCCCAGGCCAGCGGCAGGTTCGGGTTCAGCTGCAGCGCGCGGTCGTGCAGCAGCACCGCCTCGTCCGGACGCCGGTGCAGGAACGCCTCGACATGGCCGGCGATGGTCAAGGCGCGCGCGTCGGACGGATCGAGCCGCACCGCGCGCTCGGCCAGCGCCCCGGCGCGCGCCATCGCATCCTCGTCGCGCGCCCAGCGCTGGCCCACCGAGAGCACATGCCAATAGGCCCACCAGGCGTGCGCCGCGGCGAATTGCGGATCGCGCGCCACCGCCTGGGCGAGCATCTCGCCGGCAGCGCGGAAGCCGCTTTCGTCCAGCCGGTACACCGCCGGGATGGCGCGCAGCAGCAGGTCGTAGGCGGTGACGTCGTGCGTTCCCGCCGGCGCCGCTCGCGCGCCCTCGTAGAGCAGCAATTCGGGATCGACCTGGGCGACGATCTCGCCGGCGACTTCGGATTGCAGGGTGAGGATGTCGTCGTCGGCGCGCTCGAAGCGCTGGGTCCAGATGACCTCGCCTTCACCGCGCATGTCGAGCAGGCGGACGGCGACACGGACGCGCCCATTGCCCCGCTGCACCGACCCGTCGATGAGAAAGTCGAGATCGAGCCGCTGCCAGGCCTCGCCGGCGAGCGGCGGGGTGCCGACCAGGTGCTGCAGCGACAGGCTGGAGATCAGGAACAGCCAGCGGAAGCGGGCCAGCGCCGTGGTGATCTCCTCCGCCAGCCCGAGGGCGATCGGTTCCTCCTGGCTGGCATCGAGCGCGCGCAGCGGCATCACCCCGAGCCGCACCCGCCGCGGCCGCGACGCTGCACCTGGGGGGGCAGAGCCGGGGCCTGGGCCGGTCGGCTGCGGCGCCGCCGTCGCATCCGTCACCGTCGGCCCCGATCCGGACTCGCCGAATGGCGCGCGGACGCGGGAGAGCAGCGCCAGCGTCTCGGCGGAGGGGGTCAGTCCGGCCGCCTGGGCGAGCGCGGCGCTGCAGCGTTCGAACGCGGCGATGGCGCCGGCACGATCGCCACGCGCGGCGAGGGCGCCGATCAGCGCCCGCCAGGCCGATTCGTGGCCCGGCTCGACGTCGAGCACGCGCTCCGCCGCGACGATCGCGGCGGCGCCCTGCTGCTCGGCCAGCAGCGCCTCGGCCAGCGCGGTCGCGCCCTGGGTGATGCGCCGGCGCTCCGCCTGGATCCAGGCGTCGAAGGCCGGATCGAGGCCGGTCAGGTCCTCGAGCAGCGGCCGCTCCAGCAACGCCAGCGGCGAGGGGTCCAGCGTCGTCGCGCGGGCGACGTCGTGCAGGTCCACCGAGACGAGCTCGGGTTCCAGGCGCAGCTGATAGCGGTCGGCGTGCAGCAGGTCGTCGGACAGGACGCGCAGCGCCTCCTGCAGCTCGTGCACCGACTGGCGCAGGGAGGCGCGGGCCTGGTCGCGCCCGCGCTGGCTCCACAGCAGCTGCGCCAGCCGCTCGCGCAGCACCGGCTGGCCGGCGGCCAGCGCGAGCACCGCCAGCACGGCACGGGTCTTGCGGACCGGGGGCAGGGTCAGCGGGCCCTGCTCCGTGCACGCCTGCATGCGGCCAATCAGCTTCAGGCGCAGCAGCGCGCCGCCGGCGCGCCACCGGCCGACCTGCGTCTGCGCCTCGCCGGCGCCGGATCGGGCAATTGCCATCGGGGGTCCTGGCTCCGCTGGACGACGGCGTGACGCACGCTGCCCAGGTGACACCGTTATGGCACAGGCCGATCCGGGCCGACAGCCGTCACGCCGCGCGGCGCCAGGCCCGGCGGCCCTCGAAAATCTGCCATCCGAGCAGGGCCGGGAGCCCGATCACCAGTTCCCGTCCCCGCCGCGCCAGCGCCAGCGCCAGGGCGGCGCCGGGGCTGATGCCGAACAGGCCGCCGAGCATCACGAAGGCGCCCTCCTGCACGCCGAGCCCGCTCGGCACGATGAAGGCGAGGCTGCGGATGCCGAAGGTCAGGCTGTCGATGGCGAGCGCGGCGCCGAGGCTCGCGGGCACGTGCATCAGCCTCAGGGTGAGCCAGGTCTGGACGCCGGTGAGGATCCAGGCGGCGAAATGGACCAGCCAGGCGGCGCCGAGCGTCGATGGCCGCGCGTGGATGCTGCGCAGCGCCTGCCCGAGCGCGTACACCCGCTCCGCCGCCCCGGCGCCGAACCAGCCCGCGGCCCGCGCCAGCAAGCCGGTGCCGCGCAGCAGCGCGAGCACGAAGCCGCCGCCGAGCAGGGCCATCACCAGCAGGACGGCAAACAGCGGCACGATCAGCCGGTCCCCCGGACGCAGCCCGGCCAGCAGGCCGAGGCCGAGGGCGGCATAGGCCAGCTCGCCGAGGAACTCGACGGCCAGGTCCGCCGCCGCCGTGGCCATCGCCATCGCCGCGTCGACCCCGCTCAGCGTCAGCACGCGCAGCCCGAGCACGACGCCGCCGAGCTGGACGAAGGGCAGAATCTGCGCCGCCGAATCGCGCATCAGCCGGGCCAGGACGAAGCGTTGGGCGAGCACGAAGCGCCGGGTTGGGGTCGATGCCGCCGGTGGCAGCAGCCACCACCAGGCCAGCCCCGCGATGGCGATCAGGAGCGCCTGGATGACGAGGAGCACGGCGAAGCCGCCCCAACCGAGCGTCCGCAGCGCGCCCAGCACGGCATCGACGTCCAGGCGGCGCGCGAGGAGCGCGAGCGCCACCGCGGCGAGCGCCAGCCCGAGCCCGAGGCCGATCCGGCGCCGGCGCGCCGCCGTCACCGCGAAGCGGAGATCTGCGCGTCGCTGGCGACCGGCGCGCCCCCCGGCCGCGTGCCGGCCGGCCGGGCGTCGTCGGCCTCCGCAAGCTCGGGCTCGATGCCGAACGTGGCCATGTAGTCGCGGTAGCGGGCGCGCTCGGTCTGCGGGTCCAGGCCGAAATCGGCGAAGCGGTAGCAATTCACCCCATAGCCGCCGCGTGGGGCGCGCGCGATCGCGTCCGCCATCCGCTCCGCGGCCGCCGGCGCGAGGTCGAGATCGAAATGCCGATACAGCGCCGCCACGGTGCCGAGCGGATCGGCCGTCAGCGCGCGATACTGGACATGGAACAGCTGCGACGCCGGCCAGGTGCGGGACGCCTCGATGATCCGCGCCACGCCGCTCGCCCAATCGAGGCTGATCTGCCGTCCGACATGCAGCGGGTCGACGGAACGGGCGAACGGCGTGCGCAGCACCTGGGTCAGCCGCGCCACCGAGGGCAGCACCCTGAGCGGGTCGCGGTGCACGAAGACCAGCCTGGCCTCCGGATAGACGCGGCGCAGCGCGTCGAGCGCGAAAACATGGTCCGGCGATTTCAGCACCCAGCGCCCCGGCCCGGTCTGGCGCTGGAGATGGCCGAGGAATCGGCGATGGAAGCGGTAGGCGTCGATATGCCCCGAAGCGGCGAGCCAGCGCCGGTAGGAGGGCACGTCATGGGTGCTGTCGAAGCGCAGGCTGCGGAAGACATGCGCGGTGATCTCGGTGCATTCCTGCGGCCGGTTGGCATCCAGCGGGTGCAGATGGTCCAGCTCCGGAACCAGGCGGCGGAAGAAGGTGATCTGGCGGTCCACCCGCGCGGGGCCGGCGCCGCGCCCGGCGGCGGGATGGCGCGGGTCGGGATAGATCGTCTGCCAGACCCGCGGCACGAGATTGGCCGTGTCCTCGGCGAGCAGCGCGTGCAGGAAGGTGGTCCCGCTGCGCGGCACGCCGGTGACGAAGATCGGCGGCGCGATCGTCTGCTCGCCGATGCCCGGGTCGGCGCGCTCACGCTGGCGCAGGATCAGCAGATTGATCAGGAAGCGCTTCGCGTCCCAGCGCGCGGCGAAGCGGCCGAAAGGGCTGAGCCCGGCCTCGCCGTTCAGGGCACCGAGCAGCGCCGCCAGGGGCTCGGCGAAGTCCTCGGTGCCGAAATCCTCGAGCCGCGCCGAGGCCCGCGCGGCTGCGATCAGCCGCTCCGGCTCGAGCGCGTCGGCCCCGAGGCCGGCCCGCTCGGCCAGCGCGCATCCGGCATTGACCAGACCGAGAAGCGCGCTCACCGGCTCGCGCCCTTTGCCGACGCGTGGTTGGGCACGGTACCGTGTCGCTCCATGGCATGAGTGGGGCATGCCGCGATCGGACGGTCAAGCGGCGGAGAGGACAGGCAGATATGACGGCCGAGCCCGATCGGCTCGCCCGCGCGGCTCAGTTGGGGGGCCGGGCGCGGAGGCGAAAGCCCGGGGGGTGGTCCGGGTGCGTCGTCACCACGCTCACCGGCAGCACCGGCTCCTCGGTCTCGCGCGCGAGCGTGAAGCGCTGGAGCAGCATCCCCAGCACCAGCGCCGCCTCGGCGAGGGCGAACTGGGCGCCGATGCAGATGCGCGGGCCGGCGCCGAAGGGCAGGTAGGCGAAGCGCGGCGGCGGCGGCGCGTCCGGCAGGAAGCGGGATGGGTCGAATGTGTCCGGCTCGCGCCAGAGCCGGCGGTGGCGGTGCAGCACCCAGGGCGCGACGAACACCACCGTGCCGCGTGGGATGGCGGTCGCGCCGATGCGGTCGTCGGCGGTCGCCTGCCGCACCAGCGTCGCCGCCGGCGGGTAGAGCCGCAGCGCCTCGCTGACGACGGCACGCGTGCGGGGCATGCGCGCCAGCATCGCGGCGGCGTTCTCCGGCGTGATCGCGAGCCCGGCCACCTCGGCCGCGACGCGCTCCTGTTCCTCCGGCACCGTGGCGAGCAGGAACAGCGACCAGAACAGCGCCACCGCCGTGGTCTCGTGGCCGGCGACGATCAGGGTCGCCACCTGCTCACGCAGCGCCGTGCGGTCGAAGGCCTCGCCGCTCTCGGGGTCGCGCGCGGCGAGCATCAGATCGAGCAGGTCGCGCGCGTCGTTCCCTGTCTCCGCGCTGGCTGCCGGCATGGCGAGGCGCGCCGCGAGGATGCGGTCGATGAGCCGCATCCAGCGCCGCTTGAAGCGCCAGCGCAGCAGATCGCGCGGGCTCGGCACGCCGAGCGGCAGCAGCAGATCGAGCAGATAGGGCCGGGCGAGGGTGAGCCCGAACGCGGTGATCATCGTCCGCATCTCGTCGCGGAACGCGCCGGTCTCGAGCGAGAACAGCGCCCGACCGGCGATCTCCAGCGTCAGCCCCTGCATGGCGGCCAGGAGATCGACCGGGCCGGCCTCGGCGCGGGCGGCGAGATCCGTCACCCAGCCGGCGGTCGCGCGCGCGATGTGCCGGCACAGCATCGGCATCACCCGTGGCGCGAAGCTGGGCGCGAGCGTGCGGCGCTGGTGGCGCCAGGCATCGCCCTCGGCCAGCAGCAGCCCGTTGCCGACCACCGGGCGCAGCACGCGGATGGCCGCAGCGGTGCGGCGATAGGTCTCCGGGTTCGCCACCAGCACGTGATGGATCGCGTCGGGATCGTTGAGCAGGAGCGAGGGCCGGCCGAGCAGGGTGGCCGGGCGGATGAGCTGCTCGTAGGCCTCGCGCGGCCAGGTGGCGATGGTGTTGGTGCGCAGCGCGCGCAGATAGGCGCCGCGACGCAGGCTGTGCTCGGGGATGGGGGGGATCGGCGGGGCGAAGGTGGCGCTCAACCCCGCATCATCCCCGTCGCCGAGCGGCCGACGGCGCGCGGGTCCCGCCGCGGCCAGCGGCCGGCATCCACCTGCGCCAGGAAG
Source organism: Pseudomonadota bacterium (assembly GCA_021805485.1). Next base: position 8,628 of record JAJZFF010000024.1, on the reverse strand, counting down.
GCGGCGAGGATGCGGTTGTACTCGTCCGGGTCTTCGAGATTGATGGCGTGGCCGCAATTCGGCATCACCGCCAGCGCCGCCGTCGGGATGGTCTGCTTCATCAGCAGTCCGGGCTGCAGGCAGGGCCAGTCCTCGTCGCCGTGCAGGATCAGCACCGGCAGTTCCAGCCGCGCCATCTCGGCGGTGAGGTCGTAGAGCGAGGGGCGGCGGCGCTGGACCCCGAGCTGCGTGTTGGCCGAGCCGAGCGCCGAATGCGTCGCCAGCTGGGCGCGGAAGGCCGCGAAGCCGCGCGGGTCCTTGGTCTCGAACTGCACCCGCGTCGGTCCGAGCGCATAGGTCTCGGCGAAGGCCGCCATGCCGCGCTCGGCGATGAAGGCGGCGATCGTCTCGGCCTCACGCGCGAACTCCGCCCGCTTGTCCGGCTCGGCGCCGTAGCCGCAGCCGCCGACGCAGAGCGAGAGCGCGCGGGCGGGATGGCGCAGACCGAAATGCAGCGTCGCGAAGCCGCCCATCGAGAGGCCGGCGACATGGGCGCGCGCGATGCCGAGATGGTCGAGCACCGCGGCGATGTCGTCGGCGGCGCGGGCCTGCGAATAGGCGGCGACGTCCGGGGGGACATCGGAGGGCGGATAGCCGCGGGCGTTGAACGCGATCGCGCGGTAGCGCTGGCCGAAATGGCGCAGCTGGGCTTCCCAGCTCGTCATGTCGCCGGCGAACTCGTGCACGAAGATCAGCGGTGTGCCGCTGCCGGTCTCCTGGTAGCAGAGCCGGACACCGTCATCGGCGGTGGCGAATGGCATGCGTTCCTCCCGGACCTGGACGGAACCAGCTTAGCGCCCTCGCCAGCCGCGGCCAACGGTGCGCGCCAGACGGCGGCCGATGGCGCTCAGGTCGCGGCTCAGAACGGCGCCGGCGTCTCGGCCTTGGCCGCGGCCCGGGCGGCGGCGAGCTGCGCCGGAAGATGGCCCTTTCGGACCTGGTCCGGGTCCAGGGCGAGATCGCGAACCACGGTATCGCCGCGGCCGATCCGCGGCGTCTCGGTACCGTCCACGAGGAGCACGGTGTGGCCGGCATTGCCGGTGGTGAGCAGCAGCGCCGGCTCGTCCGGCGCGCGCGCCGGCATCCGCCAGCTGTCGCCGTCGTGGAACATGCGGTTGATGTAGACTTGCCCCGCCGTGTCGCGCACCTCCACCCAGGCATCGCCGTCGGTCCGGATGACGATCCGCCGTTCGGTCGCCCGCGGCCGCTCCGGCTTGGCCGCAGCGGCCGTGCCGATGTCAGCCGTCCGGATCGCGGGAGCGGCTTGCCGGACAGCCGCGGCCCGAGACGCCGGTGCTGGCGTGGCCGGTGCTGGCATGGCCGGTGCTGGCATGGCCGTGGCTGGCGTGGCCGTGGCTGGCGTCGGCGCCATCACCGCCGACGTGGCGGCCGGCGTCGGCGCCATCACGGCCGGGGCGGACGGCGCTTCCGGCGCGTCGCGCGGGAGGAAGATAGGCTTCGGCGTTTCTCCCTCCGGCTGATCCATGCGCAGCACCTGTTCGGCCTCGCCGTCGTTGCCGGCGAGGGCGAGGGCGACCGCGAGGTCCTGGCGAACGCGCGGCGTCGCCTCGCTGCGGGCGGCGAGCGGGCGGAGGATGCTCAGCGCGCGGTCGGTCTGGCCGGAGAGCGCCAGCGACAGGCCCAGATTGACCTGCGCCGCGATCATGTCCGGGGTCAGCGCCAGCGCCGTCGCGTAGGCCGCCTGCGCCGCCGCGTGATGGCCCTGGAGGTCGCGGGCGATGCCGAGGTCGTTGAAGGCGGCGCCGTTGCGCGGCTCGCTCTGCGTCACTTCCAGGAACAGGGTCTCGGCGGCGGTGGCGTCGCTCGGGAGCTTGGTGCGGCCGAGGCCGAGCCTGGCCAGGTTCGACCGCGGCGCCAGCGCCAGCGCGCGTATATAGCTGTCAGCCGCTTCCGGCACGCGGCGCAGCATATAGAGGGCATCGCCCTGGCGCACCCAGGCGTCCGCGTCGTCCGGATGCCGCGCCAGGATGTCGTGCACGACCCGCAGTGCCAGATCGGGCGCGCCGGAGGCGAGCGCGGCATCGGCGACCCGCAGCGTCGGCTGGCCCGGCGGTGGCGGCGGCGGCGGGCGGCTGAGCTGCAAGGGCGGCGGACCCGACGAGCAGGCGGCGAGCCCGAGCAGCACGGCAAGGGCAGTCCAGCGCATCCACGTCTCCTAATGTTTGACCAGATGCATCACCTGCAGGATCGCCGGGCCGCCGACGATCAGGAACACGCAGGGGAGGATGAACATGATCATCGGCACCGTCAGCAGCACCGGCAGCCGCGCCGCGCGCGCCTCGAAGCGCGTCAGCATCTCCTGGCGCATCTCGGCCGAGAGCGTGCGCAGCGCGTGCGCGAGCGGGGTGCCGTATTGCAGGCTCTGCGCCAGCGTCGTCGCCAGCCGTTTGATCCCGACCAGCCCCGTGCGCTCACCGGCGTTGCCGAAGGCGATGCGAATATCGGCGGTGATGCGCAATTCGTTGGCGGTCAGCGCGAGCTCCTCGGCGACCGCCGGGTGAGCGGGGCGGATCTCGGTCGCCACGCGCGACAGCGCCGGCTCCAGGCTCAGCCCGGCGTCGCTGCAGATGACCATGAGATCGAGCGCGTCCGGCAGACCCTGGTCGACGGCGCGCAAATGGCGCTTGCGCAGCCAGCGGACGAGCTGGTCCGGCGCCAGCAATCCGACGATCGCCGAGCCGAACACGAGCACATTGTGCATGAAGGACGATACCGGCGGGTGCAGCGCGATCATCAGCGCTGGCAGGAGCGGCAGCAGCAGCATCTTGCTGCCGACGAACAGGCCGAGGCCCTGGCCGGGACGGAATCCGGCCAGGCGCAGCGTGTGCTCCAGTTCGCCCAGCGTGCGCGGCGAGAGCAGGCCGCTCTTGGCGACCGCCGCGCCGAGCCGGCTGACGAGACGCAGCAGCAGCGGGCCCGTCACCTCCGGCGCCTCCGGGACCCCGGCGATACTTTGCCGGATGCTGCGCAGGCGCGCCGCGAAGCGCTGCTGGCGCTTGGTCTCGACGACGAGGGCGGCACCGACGCCGGCCATCATCAGCAGCGCGAACAGGCCGATGAGCAACAGGGGCGGGGTCATGAGAGGCTCTTGCGGATGGTCATGCGCATGATACCGGTGCCCGTGCTCAGCAGGCCGACCGCCACCGCGACCAGCCGCTTGCCCTCCGGCGTGCTGAACAGCACCTCGATATAGCTCGGGTTGATCAGATAGAGGCCGAGCGCGGCGACGCCGGGCAGGGCGGTGAGCACGCCGGCCGAGGTGTTCGCCTCGCTCGCCAGCGCCTTGCCGCGCGCCTTGAGGGCGACGCGCTTGCGGATGACGTCGGCGAGCGTCTCGATGGTCTCGGCGAGCCCGCCGCCGGTCTGCGCCTGCAGCGAGAGCGCGGTGCCGAAGAAGCGGTATTCCGGCAGGCCGGTGAATTCGCCCATGCGCCGCACCGCATCCTCGAGCGGCACGCCGATCGCGATCTCGTCGGAGAGCCTGCCGAAGGCCCGCGCGGTCGGCTGCGGACTCTCGCGGGCGACGATGCGGATCGCCTCGCTGACCGGGATGCCGACGCGCACCGAACGGACGATCATGCCGAGCGCATCGGGAAACTGGGTGAACAGCGTGTTGGCGTAGCGGCGCGCGAAATGGCGGAAGAACCAGCGGCTGAGCCAGAGTGCGGCCGGCACGATCAGGACATAGGCGCCCGGCCCGGCCACGTTCGAGAGCAGCCCGACCGCGATACGCGCGAGCACCGCGGCCGCGGCGACGATGATCCACCAGCGCACCGGGTAGAGCTCCGGCCGGTCCGGGCTGAAGCCGAGCACGCCGGCGGCGCGGTGCCAGAAATCCTCCCTCGGCGTGCGCGCGCTGGTGCGGCGCAGCGTGGCCTGGCGCTGGCGGCTCGGCACGTGCGGCGCAACGACCGCATCCATCCGGCTGCGGAACCGCTCGCTGCGCGCCTGCGCGCGCACCAGCGACAGGCCGCTCAGCCCGAGGCCGCCGAGCAGGAGCAGGCCACCGGCCAGCATCGCCTGCAGATTCATCGCGATTCGCCCTCTTCGAGCGCGGCGATCCAGGCGCGATCGAGCCCGAAATAGGTCAGACGATCGTGGAAGCTCGGGCGCGCCCGCCCGACGCGGTAATGGCCGTGCAGCTTTCCATCGAGGCCCTCGCCGAGAATCTCGAACTGGAAGATGTCGTTGAGGATGACGACTTCGCCCTCCATCCCGACCACCTCGGTGACCTGCGTGACCCGCCGCACGCCGTCGCGCTGGCGCTCGACCTGGACGATGAGATCGACCGCGCCGACGATCTGCGTGCGGATGGCGCGCGAGGGCAGGCCCATGTTGCCCATCTGCACCATGTTCTCGATGCGGGTCAGCGCATCGCGCGTATTGTTGGCGTGGATGGTGGACATCGAGCCGTCATGGCCGGTGTTCATCGCCTGCAGCATGTCGAAGGCCTCGCCGCTGCGCACCTCGCCGATGATGATGCGATCGGGGCGCATACGCAGGGCGTTGCGGACCAGGTCGCGCTGCGTCACCTCGCCCTTGCCTTCGAGATTGGTCGGCCGCGTCTCCATGCGGACCACGTGCGGCTGCTGCAGCTGCAGCTCGGCGGCGTCCTCGACGGTGATGATGCGCTCCGTGGGCTCGATCAGCCGCGACATCGCGTTCATCATCGTGGTCTTGCCCGATCCGGTGCCGCCCGAGATGATGACGTTGAGGCGCGCCCGCGAACCGATCTCGAGAACGCGCGCGACCTGCGGTGTGAGCGAACCGAATTCCACGAGTTTGGCAAAATCGATGACGCGGCGGGAGAATTTTCGGATCGAGAGATACGGCCCGTCGAGCGCCAGCGGTGGGAAGACGATGTTCACGCGCGAGCCGTCCTTGAGGCGCGCGTCGACCATCGGGCTCGCTTCGTCGATCCGCCGCCCGACGGCCGTGGCGATGCGTTGGCAGATATTGGCCAGATGCCCGGTATCACGGAAGCGCGCCGCGGAGAGCGCGACCTTGCCGGCACGTTCGACGAACACGCGCTCGGGTCCGTTGACCATGATGTCGGCGACGGCATCGTCCTCGAGCAGCGGTTCGAGCGGGCCGAGCCCGAGCATGTCGTCGACGAGGTCTCCGGCCAACTCGCGCTGCTCGCGCGCATTGATCTGGATGCGCTTCTCGGTGGCGATCTCGGCGATCAGCCGCTCCACCTCCTCCGCCAAGCGCTCGGGCGACAGCGTCGCGACGACGGTCGGGTCGATGCGCGCGAGGCAGAGGGTCCTCAGTTCCGCCAGCGGCCCCAGCGCCGGCAGGCGCACCGGCTCGGAACGGGGTTCGGCCGCCTGGACGTTCGCCGTCTCCGGATCGGACTCGTTGCGCCGCCGGCCGAACGTGGGGCGCAGCGTCTCACTCATCGCCAGAACCGGAACAGGCGGCGGCGCCGTCCGGCCCCGCTGAGCAGCTCGGTGTTGTTCGCGCCGAGCGAGGATTCCAGCAGACGCACGAAGGCGACCTCGCGGGCCAGCGCGGTGATCCCTTCGCGCAAGGCGCCGCGCATCGCCGTCTCGGGCTGGCCCATGCTCGCGGCCTGGGCGACGTAGCGCGGCTGGTCCGGGATGGCGACGTCCACCTTGACGTTGAGCGCCTGCTCCACCTGCGCGCGGGTGAGGCCGCCCGGCAGGCCGACGCGGTTCAGCACCAGAACCGGCCGGCGCGGCTGCAGCGCGCCGTTCGGCAGTTCGAGCAGGCGCAACGTCTCGCGCACGGCGGATAGTGTCGGTTGCAGCACGAGGACGCGCTGATGGGCGAGATTGAGCAGGTCGCGATTGAGTTGAACCGGAATGAACGGCACGTCGGCGACGACGAAATTGTAGCGGCGCCGCAGCGCATCGAGCAGGCGCGCCGCCGCGCCGGGTGCGTAGGTCGGCTGTTCCGACAGGCGCTCCTCGCCGGCGAGCACGAACAGCCGCTCGGCCACCGGCTGCGCCGAGCGCTCGACGAACAGTTCATCGATCCGCTGGGGTGCCTCGATCGCCGAGCGCAGGCCGGAACCGGTCTTGGCATCGAGCAGCAGGGCGGCGGTGCCGAGATGCAGATCCGGATCGAGCAGGACCGTGTGGCGGCGGGCGAGCACGCCGAAATACCAGGCCAGCAGGGCCGCAATCGTGGACGCCCCGGAGCCGCCCCTGGTGCCGGTGATGGTGACCACGCGCCCGCCATGCACCGCTTCCGTCACGGTGCGGTCGCTGGAGAGCAAAGGGCCGAAATGCCGCGCCACCATGTCGCGCGTCAGCGGTTTGTAGAGATACTCCAGCGCGCCGAGGCCACGGGTGACCTGGCGATAGAAATTGACGTTCTCGAGATCGCCGATCACGAGCACGCGCACATCGGGCTCGACGACGTCGGAGAGATCGGCCAGCGCGGTGAGCGGTTGTTCCTCGCCGCTGACGTCGATGATCAGCGTCTTCGGTGTCGGCATCTTCTGCAAGGCGGTGATCGCCTGGCGGACATTGCCGCGCCGCACCACCATGCCGCCCGGCGCGGCCTCGACCAGCACCTCGCGCATCACCAGTTCGGATTCGGCGTCGGCGAGGAAGGCGAGCAGGGGCACGCGCTCCGGCCGGCCGCTGGCGGCATCCTCCGTGCGGGCGGACGGGGCGAGGTCGTCGGGCATCAATTGCCTCCGCCACCAGCCGCCGCGCCGCCGCCGCCGCCGCCGCCGCCGTTCATACCGCCGGAAATGGCACCGCCGGTGGTGTCGACGGCGGGGAGGGTCTTGAGGCGGTCGGTGCGCAGCCGCTTCACCGCGGCGGCGGCGAGATCGCCGCTGCTGCCGGGCTCGCTCTGCCCCCTGGCGAGATCGGTCGGGGTCGCGACCATGGCGCCGAGATTGGCCTCGTTGGCGCCGTTCGGGTTCCACATCCCGTCCCGCCGGTAAGGATCGATGAAGGAGCAGCCGGCGAGGACCAGCCCCGCGGCGAGCGTGAAGACAGGCCCTGCGGCGAGCGATGTGATCGAGCGCGGTCGGGTCGGCGGGGTGGGGCGCGGCGCGGGCATGGGGCGGCTCACTGGACGATGAATCCGGCATCGCCCGGCACGCGCAGCGGCGCCGCGGGCGCGGTGCGGGCGGTCTGGCGCAGCAGGAAGATGCGCTCGATGTCGTTCGGCATGCGCCAGCCGTCGGTGGGCAGGCGGATCGCCGACGGATCGCTGACCGGGCGGACGATGTAGGGGGTGACGACGATCACCAGCTCGGTTTCCGCGCGCTGGAAGCTGGTCGAGCGGAACAGCGCGCCGAGGATCGGCAGATCGGCGAGCCCGGGCACGCCCTGATCCGCCTGGTTGGTGCTGTCCTGCAGCAGGCCGGCGATGGCGAAGCTCTGGCCGGTGCCGAGTTCGACCGTGGTGTCGGCCCGGCGCACCGTCAGCGCCGGGATGGTGAAGGTGCCGCTGCCGACGCCCGAGGACAGCTGCACCGCCCCCTGCGTCGTGAGCTCGCTGACCTCGGGGCGCACATGCAGGCTGATCCGTCCGGAGCTGAGCACCGTCGGCACGAACGAGAGCTGCACGCCGTACTGCTGAAACTGCACCGAAACCGCGCCGAGCCCCTGGGACATCGGGATCGGGAACATGCCGCCGACGAGGAAGCTCGCGGTTTCGCCGCTCATCGTGGTGAGATTGGGTTCGGCGAGGACATGGATGAGGTTGTCGGCCGCGAGCGCGTCGATGACGCCGTTCACCGTGTTCCCCACGTTGGCCCCGGTGAGGCTGGCCGCGCCGGAGGCGTTGAAGCCGAGGGCGTTGGCGGTGAGGAAGTTGATCGTGCCCATCCGGCCGAGATTGCCGAGAGCGTTCCAGTTGATGCCGAACTCGCGGATCACGGTGCGCGACATCTCGGCGATGCGGACGCGCAGATTGACCTGCATGCCGGCGCTGACGGCGAGGCGGTTATCGAGCTTCTGCCCGGGCATCAGATAGGCCTGCGCGGCTTCGGCGGCGCGATCGGCCTGCGCTGGGGTGGGCACCTCGCCGCTCAACAGCAATCCCGTCGGCGTCGCGCGGACGTTCACGGAGCTGCCGGGGATCTGGCGGGCGATGGTGGCGCTGACCTCGTCGGCGCTGAAGGCCGAGGGGCGCACGGTGACGGCGTATTGGGCGACCGCGTGGCCGGCGGCGTCGAGCGCGGCGATGGTGGTCGCGCCGGGGGCGACGCCGAAGACGAACAAGGTCGTCGGACTCGCCGGGCGCACCTCGGCCACTTTCGGGTCGGCGGCGAACACGTTTGCCACCGCCGCCCCGAGCGTGATGATGCGGCCGGTGCCGGCGGTGAGCGCGATGCTGTGCGCCGTGTCTGCGGCCGCGCGGTGCGGCGGCGCCAATGGGCTGGTTGACAATGGGGTGGGCGCCATTTGGGTGGGCGCCATTTGGGTGGGTGCCCGCTGGGCGGTGCCTGGCGGCGGCAGGTCGGGCGCCGCCGGCTGGCTGAGCGCCGGCGTGTGCCACGCGGCCGCCGCCGCGCACAGCAGCGCGATACGAAGGGGAAAGCCCGCCGGGCGGCGCATCAGAAGTGGAACTCCTTGC